>NZ_DAINNK010000057.1:0-31958 GCF_036735925.1 Povalibacter sp. | reverse complement strand
GCGGGTTCGGAGGTCGGCACCTGCTGCAGCGACAGCCGCAGTTCGCCGCCGCGGGTGATGAGGGATCGAAGTTGCAGACCGTTGCGGGAATCATCGCTCATGACGTGCTCTTTGCAGTGATGTGAGGGGCGCCGAGTATAGTCCGCCGGCAGCGCACCGCGATTCGCCGGTGGCCCGGGCCCAGGCCCGCGACCTTTCTGTATGCTTGCCGGCGCGCGGATGCCATGAAGACAAAGGGGGTGTCGATATGCCGTGGTGGGCTTGGCTGATACTCGGTGTGGGATTGCTCGGCGTCGAGATGTTCGTCATCGATGCACAGTTCTACCTCGTATTCCTCGGTATTTCCGCCGTCGTCGTCGGCCTGTTCGGACTGGCCGGCGTCGCCACGCCCGACTGGGCGCAATGGCTGATCTTTTCCGTCCTCGCCGTCGTCACGATGGTGGCGTTCCGCCGCCGGCTCTACCAGCTGGTGCGCGCCCGCAGCGGCCATGTCGAAGAGCGCCTGAACGTGGGCGACCGCGTGCTCGTGCCGGTGCGGCTGGAACCGGGCCAGAGCTGTCGCGTCGACTATCGCGGTTCGTCGTGGACCGCGCGCAATGCCGATACGCACGTCATCGAAGCCGGCCGCGAAGCGGCCATCGCACAGGTCGATGGACTGACGCTGCAGGTGCGGGCGTCGTGATTCGCAAGACAACAGCAAGAGAGGAGCGGGCCTGATGGAAACGATGTATGTGGTTCTGGTGATTGCGGTACTGGCGATCATCCTGCTGGCCAAGACCGCCAAGGTCGTGCCGCAGCAGGCAGCGTATGTCGTCGAAAGTCTGGGCCGCTACAGCCGCACGCTGTCGGCCGGATTTCATATCCTCGTGCCGTTCGTCGAGCGCATCGCCTACAAGCACAACCTCAAGGAAGAGGCCATCGACATTCCCGAACAGGTCTGCATCACCAAGGACAACGTGCAGGTCGGCGTCGACGGCGTGCTGTACCTGCAGGTGCTGGATGCGGCGAAGGCGTCGTACGGCATCACCAACTACCGCTTCGCCATCATCCAGCTCGCGCAGACCACGCTGCGCAGCGAGATCGGCAAGATCGATCTCGACCGCACGTTCGAAGCGCGCGGCACCATCAATGCCAACGTCGTGAGCGAACTGGACCATGCCTCGGCCTCGTGGGGCGTGAAGGTCCTGCGCTACGAAATCAAGAACATCACCCCGCCGAAGGACGTGCTGCACGCGATGGAGAAGCAGATGCGAGCGGAACGCGAGAAGCGCGCCGTCGTGCTGACCTCCGAAGGCGAACGTGACGCCAAGATCAACCAGGCCGAAGGCGAGAAGCAGCGCGTCATCAAGGAATCGGAAGCGAAGCGCCAGCAGCAGATCAACGAAGCGCAGGGCCAGGCGGAAGCGATCCTCGCCGTGGCAACGGCCACCGCCGAAGGCCTGCGTCGCGTGGGCGACGCCCTGAGCGGTCGCGGCGGCATCGAAGCCATGCAGCTGCGCGTTGCGGAAGAATACGTGAAGCAGTTCGGCAAGCTGGCCGACGAGGCATCGAGCACGCTGATCGTGCCCGCCACCCTGAGCGATCTGTCGTCGATGATCGCGATGGCGACGAGCGTGGTGAAGCAGCAGTCCGCGAAGGGCTAAGAACGGGATTTCACACGGAGTTCACGGAGAGCACGGAGGTCGAAGAAGAGAAGAAAAATTTCCACGGGGGACACGGGGAACACGGGGGTTCGGAACAGAAAATTTCTTGTCCCCGTGCTCCCCGTGTTCCCATTCTTCCCCCGTGGAAATCCTCTTCTCTTCCGACCTCCGTGTTCTCCGTGAACTCCGTGTGAAACATCTTCCTCTCAGGACACACTCCGCAGCAACCGGCTGACAACCCGCTCCAGCTGCGCCAGCGTTCCGCATTCCTCCACCTGGTGGCAGTACGGCGCGAGATGCCGCATCTCGGAGTCGCCGGTATTCCATAGCGAGCGTGCTTCCGGATTCAGCCAGATCACCCGACGGGCACGGTCGTAGATTTCCTTGAGGATGTCGCCACGCGCGTCGGCGTTGTTGTTGCGGCCGTCGCCGAGAATGATGACGGTCGAGCGCTTGTCGAGCTCATCGAGGCACAGGCGACGGAAGTCGCTGAAGGCCTGTGCGTAGTCGGTGGAGCCGCCGCCGTACTGGCGCAGGGTCAACGCGACGGCGTCGTCCAGCTCGTTGGCGGAAAACAGATCCGAGACTTCGCCCAGTTCGGAGGAGAACGCGAACGAGCGCACGCGCGGCAGGACTTCATCGAGGCTGTACAGGAACATCAGCATGAACGCGGCGTAGCTGGCGACCGAGCCGCTGACGTCGCAGAGGGCGAAGACCTTCGGGCGGTCGACCTTCTGCGACTTCCAGTGCAGGTCGAAGATCGCATCGTCGTATTTCATGTTCCGTCGCAGCGTGCGCGGCACATGGAGCTGGCCGCGGTTGAACACCTTGCGGCGTCGCGAGTAGGCCGAGACCAGCCGTCGCGCCATGCGGCGCACCAGATCGCGCACGGCCTTCTGATGCGCGATGTCGATGCGACCCAGGCGCACGTTGCGCAGCAGATCGCCGCGCAGCCGCTTGCCGGTGACGTCGGCATGCAGCAGGAACTGGCGTTCCACGTAGTCGCGCACCTGTTCGCGCAGCCAGTCGCGTCGATGTCCCAATTCCTGCGCCAGGCGTCGCTGCGGTACTTCGTGTGCCGCTTCGAGATCCCGAATCTCCTGCTGCAGGTCCTGCTGTCCCATCGCATCGAGAATGCGCCAGGTGTAGATGCCTTTCTGGGTGAAGAACTCGATCTGGTGCACGTTCACGCGCGTGCCGGCCGCGTTGATGGCGAGGTCGATCTCCATCTGGTTGCTGCGCATGAGCAGCTGGCCGAGTGCTGACTGCGCCGACGGCAGTTCGCCGACCGAAGTCTTTTCGCCTGGCTGTGTAGCGGTGCCATCCGACGTGCGATCGCCATTGCCGCCGCCGCCCTGACCCTGCTGGCTGCCATTGCCGGATTGATCGGTGCCTTCTTCCGCCGGCTGCGATTCGTCGGAGGTCGCGAGCGGGGCAGTCTGCCGATGCGCGAAGAACTGATCGAAGGTCACATCGAAGATTTCCTTCTCCGCCTGCGTCTTCGGCAGCACCAGGCCGAGGCTGGTCTTGAGCAGTGCCCGATCCTGATAGCCGACCAGTTCGACCGCGTGCAGCGCGTCCAGCGTCTCCGCGGTGGAGACGCGCACGTCCGCGTTGCGCAGCGCGCGGATGAAGGTGGTGAGGAGGCGGGGCATGGGGCTGCGGGAGACAGGGGTACAGGCTACGGGCTACGGGCTACGGGCTACGGGCTACAGGCTACAGGCTACAGGCTACAGGCTACAGGCTACAGGCTACAGGCTACAGCCAGAGGTTTCCGCCGTTCTGACTGTCGCCTGTAGCCTGTCGCCTGTCTCCCGCTCATCTTCCCTCCGTCGCTTTCTTCGCCAGCATTCCTATTTCCGGCTGCACGCTGTCGATGTCTTCCTGAAACTTCAGAATCACGTTGAGCGTGTTTTTCACCAGTTCCGGATCGAGCCGGTCGGCGTGCAGCAGCAGCAGCGTGCGCGCCCAGTCGATGGTTTCGCTGATCGACGGGACTTTCTTCAGGTCGAGATCGCGCAGGGCGTGGATGAAATTGACGAGCTGCGTCTGCAGCTGCGCGGGCATTTCCGGCACACGCGCGTGAATGATGCGCTGTTCGAGGCCGATGTCCGGGAATGGAATGTAGAGATGCAGACAGCGGCGCTTGAGCGCGTCCGAGATTTCGCGCGTGTTGTTGCTGGTGAGGAAAACCAGCGGCGGTTCGCGCGTCGCCTTGACGGTGCCGATCTCGGGAATCGACACCTGGTAGTCCGACAGGATTTCCAGCAGCAGCGACTCGAACTCGTGATCGGATTTGTCGACCTCGTCGATGAGCAGCACGCAGCCGTGCTCGGAACGCAGCGCCTTGAGCAGCGGACGTGCTTCGAGAAATTCCTCGGAGAAGAAAATATCGCCGAACTCGTGCAGCCGTCGCACGGATTCGGCAAAGCCGCGCGCGCCCTGCAGTACCTCATCGAGCGTCTGCTTCAGCACCTGCGTGTACAGCAGCTGCTTGCCGTATTTCCATTCGTACAGCGCCTTCGCTTCGTCGAGTCCTTCGTAGCATTGCAGGCGGATCAGCGGCAGTTCGAACATCGCGGCCGTCGTCTTTGCCAGTTCGGTCTTGCCGACGCCGGGCGGGCCTTCGATCAACACGGGTTTGCGCAGGTGATACGCGAGATACACCGCCGTGGCGATCTGGTCGGAGCAGATGTAGCGATGTGCTTCGAGCGACTGCTTGAGCGATGCGACGGAGGAGGCGATCTGGGGAATGTCGACCATGCGAAGAGGGCCCGGGGCCCGGTTGCGGAAGCGGGCTTGCAGCTTAGCACCGTCTTCCCGGTCTTCCTGTGGGTCAGGCTTCAGCCTGACTTCCGAGACCGGCTTCCGGTTCTTCCTGTAGGTCAGGCTTCAGCCTGACTTCCGAGGCCGGCTGAAGCCGGCCCCACAGAAGATAGAGTCAGGCGTTCGACATTCACAGTGGCGCCAGGGGTGTCTGCAGCTTCCGATACACCGTTTCGATCGCGCGACGGAATACCGGATTCACGGCGATCTCCTTCGCGAACACGGTATCGAGCCCCAGAAAAAGCCCGGTGTCGTGTGCCGGATCCTCGTTGCATGCACGACCCAGTTCCGCGAGCCGCTTTGCTTCCGGATCGACGATGTCGACGCCATGCTTCGACTGCCGCACGACGAACCGCATCCACGCCGCGATCGGCAACGCCAGCCGTTCCACCGATCGTTGCGCCTGCAATGCATCGCTGATCGTGCCCAGCAGGCGCACCGGCAGTTTCTTCGAACCGTCCCAGGCGATCTGCGACAGCAGGTGCCGGATGCCGGGATTGCGGAAGCGGCCCAGCACATCGTCTATGTATCCCTGAACATCGAGACCGGGCGAGGGGGCGAGGCTCGCAGCGATGTCTTCGCGCATGAGTCGTTCGACGCAGCCTGCCAGCGTTGCATCGTTCATCGCATCGAGTACGGTCGTATGGCCGCGCAGCAACCCGACGTAGGCCAGCGTCGAATGCGCGCCGTTCAGCAGCCGCAGCTTCGCGCGGTCGTAGACACTGACATCTTTCGCCAGCGTTACGCCGACACTGGCCCAGTCGGCTGCGTGGACCGCCGGCAGGTCTTCGATCACCCATTGCGTAAAGACTTCGCGCTGGATGGGCCACGCATCGTCGACGCCCGTGACTTCGGCGACGCGCGCACGCAGCGCATCGTCGGTGGCCGGCGTGATGCTGTCGATCATCGTGCGCGGGAATGACACCTCATCCTCGATCCAGCGAGACAGGTCACGGTCGAGCCGTTCCGAGAAATCCAGCACGGCGCGACGCAAGGTCGGGCCGTTGCTGGCGAGGTTGTCGCAGCAGATCACGACGAAGGGAGCGGTGCCGGCAGCGCGCCGCAGGCGCAGTGCCTGTGTCAGCGCGCCGACGAGACTGCGCGCCGCCTGCGGCGCCTGCCAGTCGTGCACGATATCCGGATGGCTCTCATCGAGGGCGCCATTGCCATTCAGGCAGTAGCCTTTCTCCGTGACCGTCATGGTCACGAACTGCGTTGCCGGCGCCGTCAGCCGCTCGAAGACGGCGGCGTGATTCTCCGTGGCTACGAGCACTTCGCGAATCGAGCCGATCACGCGAAAGCGCGCTTCGCTGCCGAGTTCGTTGAGGACGTACAGCCCATCCTGCGGCGCGAGCGCATCGCGCACGCCTGCGCTCTTCAGCGCGATGGCTGAAATCGCCCAGCGCGGATCGCGATGCAGCAGCGCATCCACATAGAACGCCTGATGCGCGCGAAAGAACGCGCCGGGTCCGATGTGGACGATGCCGACGCGCGTGGCCGCGCGATCGTAGCCGGGCAGCGTCGCGCCGCGAACGGACGCGAGGGAGGCATTACCGAGGCGGGGTCGCATGGCGCGGCATTGTGCACAGAGCCGGAATAGCCGCAAAGAACGCATAGAACGCAAAAAGCAGAATAAGAGTATTGGCCGCAAAAGGCGCAAAAGGCGCAAGGTAAGAAGAATGATTTCTCTTCTCTGACCTTGCGCCTTTTGCGCTTCTTGCGGCTATTTCTTTATCCGGCTTTTTTGCGTTCTATGCGGTTACTCCTGCATCCTCAGCAGTACCCCGCATCCACCCAGTAACTGTGCCCCGTGCACAGCCGGGAATCGTCGGCGGCGAGGAACAGCACCATCGCGGCGATGTCGACCGGTTCGACGCGGACCTTCATGCACTGCTGCGCGAAGATCTTGGCTTCCTCTTCCGGCGTGTGCCACAGCGCGACCTGGCGAGGCGTGCGTACGGCGCCGGGGATCACGCAATTCACGCGGATGTTGTCGGGGCCGAAGTCGCGGGCCAGGGCGCGCGTGAGTCCTTCGATGCCGGCCTTGGCGGTTTCGTACAGTGCGAGGTCGGGCAGCCCGAGATGCCACGACACCGAGCCGAGATTCACGATCGAGCCGCCGCCGTTGCGGCGCATGCCGGCAATCAGCGCCTGCGCAGCGAAGAAGTAGTGGCGCAGGTTCACCGCCATGCGGTTGTCCCAGTAGGCCGGCGTCACGTCTTCGGTGCGATGACGGTCGTCGTTCGCCGCATTGTTCACCAGCACGGACACGGGGCCGGCTTTCGCTTCGATGCCGGCGAGCGTGTTCTTGAGCGCGGTCAGGTCGGTCAGGTCGCAGCGGATGAATTCGGCCGCGCCATTCAGCTGCTGCACCAGTTCGCGCGAGCTGGACTCGTCGATGTCGAGAAAGAAGACGCGCGCCTTCTGGCGAACCAGCCCGGCCACGATGTCGGCGCCGATGCCGGAGCCGCCGCCGCTGACGATCGCCGTCTTGCCGGCCAGGGAGGGATAGATCGCAAGTGTCATGGGGGGGAACCGTGTGAGTGTCTTACTGCGACAGCAGGCCGCGCTGCGCGAGGTTCTGCATCAGCGCGCCGATGCCGAAAGTCCACGGCGGTGCCTGATCGCAGGTGGTGACGCGGTTCTCCAGCGTGCCGAGATGCTGCGAGGAAACGCGCACGAGATCGCCGGGCTTGTGGGTGAAGCCGAGGCCGGGAGCGCCACGATCGATGATCGGCGCGAACATGGTGCCGAGGAACAGCATGAATCCATCGGGGTAGCAGTGATGCTTGCACAGCGTCTGAGCCACGAGGTCGGTGGGATCGCGACTGATCTGGTCCATCGAACTGCTGCCTTCCAGCCGGAAGCCGTCCGTGCCGGTGATTTCGAGCTGCACGACCGTGCTGCGCACGTGATCGAGCGTGAAGGCGTCGTCGAACAGGCGGATGAACGGGCCGATGGCGCAGGAGGCGTTGTTGTCCTTGGCCTTGCCGAGCAGCAGCGCGCTGCGGCCCTCGATGTCGCGCAGGTTGACGTCATTGCCCAGCGTCGCGCCGAGCACTCGGCCCGACTGGTCGCAGGCGAGCACGACTTCCGGCTCGGGATTGTTCCAGGCCGAGTCCGAGCGCACGCCGACGTAGTCGCCCCAGCCTACGGACGACAGCGGTGGGGACTTGGTGAAGACCTCGGCGTCGGGGCCGATGGCGACTTCGAGGTACTGCGACCACAGGCCATCGTCGATCAACGCCTGTTTCAGGCGCTGCGCCGACGCGGAGCCGGGCTTCACGGCGCGGATGTCGGTGCCGATGCGATCGCGCAGGCTGGCGCGCAGCGTCTCGGCGCGTCCCGCATCGCCGCGGGCGCGTTCTTCGATGACGCGCTCCATCGCCGAGATCGCAAAGGTCACGCCGGCCGCCTTGATGCACTGCAGGTCCGCGGGCGAGAGCAATCGCACTGCGCCAGCGGCATCGTCGAAAGCGCGTGCAATCGCCAGGGATTCCAGCGGGCCGAGATCTTCTCCGGCCGGTGCGGTGCCGTCCCAGCGGTTCAGCAGTTGCGAAACCGTCGGCGAATGGCGGGAGACATCGAAAACATGGCCGCCACGCACGACGATCGGCGTGGGACCGGCATCCGTCTGGATGCGACCGACCAGCGTCGAGGAACGCCAGTCGGCAGGCAGGCAGGCAATCAGGCTCATAGAGTGGTCGGGCGGAGGCGGGGATCGGCGGCAAGCCTAGTGATACCGCTATCACAATTCAAGAGCGGCAGATCGGGAAAAGTCGGCAGGCAGACATGCATCAGGCCTTGGGCGGCGCCGCGACCGAGTCGCGTTTGATCAGCTGATGCGCCACGACATGGTCGACCACCATCCGGGTCTCGTTTTCCTTGCGGCGGATGCTCCGCAGCAGCAGCTCGATCGACGATTCACCCATCGCTGCAATGGGCTGGCGGATGGTGGTCAGCTCGGGCCAGACCGTCGTGGCGGTCGGCGTGTCGTCGAAGCCGACCACCGACAGATCGCGCGGCACGTCGAGTCCGTGACGATGGGCGACCGAGATCGCGGCGGCGGCCATGTCGTCATTGCTGGCGAAGATCGCCGTCGGCGGCCGCTTGCGGCCCAGCAGTTTTTCCGTGGTTTCCAGCCCGGAGCGGTAGGTGAACAGTCCCTGCTGCACCAAGCTCGCATCGATACTGATGCCGGCATCCTGCATCGCCGACTGGAATCCCTCGAAGCGCCGGGTGCTGGCCGTCTGGTTGGGGTTGCCCTTGATGAAGCCGATGCGCGTGTGGCCGTACTCCAGCAGATGGGAAGTCATTTCATAAGCGGCGCGGAAATCGTCGATGCGTACGCACGATACTTCGGCCTGCGAACGCCCCGGTGCCACCGCCACCACGGGGACGCCAGCGGCGAGGAACTCGGCGGCCACGACCTTCGATTCGCACAAGGGCGGCGGCAGGATCACGCCGACGACGTTGCTGGCGAGCCGGCGCGCGGCCGCACGCTCGGTCGAGGGTCCAATGTTGGCCCAGGTGTCGAGCACCAGATGCGCGGCGGTGCGGCTCGCGCCGTCGAGCGCGCCGACCAGCAGTTCGCTCAGGTACGCGGCGCTGGGATTGGTATAGACGAGGCCGATGCGCGTGCCCTGCGCTGCGGCCAGCGATCGCGCCGCCGGATTGGGCGAATAGTTCAGCTCGCGTACCGCGCGCATGACCTGTTCGCGCGTCGCTTCGCGCACATTGCTGTTGCCGTTCATGACCCGCGACACGGTCATCGGCGAGACGCCCGCGCTGCGGGCGACCTCATGGATGGTGACCGCATGGCCTTTGCGACGCACGGCACGTTCTGCGATTTTTTTTCCGCCGCCGCTGGTTTTCACTCGTTCTTCGACTGGCTGATGAGGCCGGCAATCGTAGCACCGGGCAAGGACGGTGGTTGCAGCCGGACGATCGTGGTACCGTTACCATGAATCGGTGCCGAGGCCGGAAATCCGCCGGCGCGGCGCGGACACGAAACCAGAATTGTCCGAGGCCGGGATGAGATCAGGGGTGAAATCCGTGGGGCGCCGGTTGCTCTGGCTGGCACTGCTGCTCGGTAGTGTCGTCATGGCATCGCATGCGATGGCGGAAGACGGTTACGACCTGTGGCTGCGCTATCGGCCGCTGGAAAGCCCGGCCCTCGAACGCTACCGGCCGCTGGCCGCCGAACTGGCCGGTACCGCGAACTCGCCGACCTTGCGCGCCGCCGCGGCGGAATTGCAGCGCGGACTTGCCGGTCTGCTGGGTGTGCAGCCGCCGCTCAGCGAGCGGGTCTCGCGTGCTGGCGCGCTGGTGTTCGGCACGCCGTCGTCATCGGACATCGTCAAGTCGTTGAACCTCGACCTGCGTGCGCTCGGCGCCGAAGGCTACGTGCTGCGCTCGGCCAGCGTCGCCGGCCGGCGTGTCACCGTGATCGCTGCAGCCACGGATGTCGGCGTTCTCTACGGCGCCTTCCACTACCTGCGCCTGCTGCAGACTCGCGCCGATGTGTCCCGCCTGGAGCTGAGCGCATCGCCGCGCGTGCAGACCCGCATCCTCAACCACTGGGACAACCTCGACCGCACCGTCGAGCGCGGCTACGCGGGCGAATCGCTGTGGGACTGGCACAAGCTGCCCGACTACCTCGATCCGCGCTACACCGACTATGCGCGCGCCAATGCATCGATCGGCATCAACGCCACGGTGCTGACCAACGTCAACGCGAATGCGTTGGTGCTGACGCCGGCGTATCTGGAGAAAGCAGCGGCGCTCGCCGGCGTGCTGCGGCCCTACGGTATCCGCGTGTACCTCACCGCGCGCTTCAGCGCACCGATCGAGATCGGCGGACTTGCGACCGCCGATCCGCTCGACCCCGCAGTGGCGAAGTGGTGGCGCGACAAGATGGCGGAAATCTATCGCCACATCCCGGACTTCGGCGGCCTGCTGGTGAAGGCGAATTCCGAAGGCCAGCCGGGCCCGCAGGACTACGGCCGCTCGCACGCCGACGGCGCCAACATGCTTGCCGACGCACTCGCGCCGCACCGTGGCCTGCTCATGTGGCGTGCCTTCGTCTACTCGCACGAGGAACCCGACGATCGCGCCAAGCAGGCCTACAGCGAGTTCGTGCCGCTCGACGGCAAGTTCCGCGACAACGTGCTGCTGCAGGTGAAAAACGGCGCCATCGATTTCCAGCCGCGCGAGCCGTTCCATCCGCTGTTCGGCGCGATGCCGCGCACGCCGCTGATGATGGAGTTCCAGATCACCAAGGAATATCTCGGCTTCGCCACTCATCTGGCCTATCTCGCCACGATGTATCGCGAGACGCTCGATGCCGACACCTGGCGCAAGGGTCGCGGCTCGACTGTGGAAAAAGTAATCGATGGCTCGCTGCACGGCTACCGCCACACCGGCATGGCAGGCGTCGCCAACATCGGCGCCGACCGCAACTGGACCGGCTCGCAGTTCGACCAGGCCAACTGGTACGCCTTCGGCCGGCTCGCCTGGGATCCGGGACTGCCGGCGCAGGCCATCGCCGAAGAGTGGACGCGCATGACCTTCGGCAACGAGCCGGCGCTGGTGCAGCCGGTCGTGTCCATGATGATGGGATCGCGCGAAGCGGTGGTGGACTACATGACGCCGCTGGGCCTGCATCATCTGATGGGGCGCGGCCATCACTACGGACCGGGACCGTGGGTCGAGGGTGGGCCGCGGGCCGACTGGACTTCTGTCTACTACCACCGCGCCGATCGCAACGGCATCGGCTTCGATCGCACCGCGCGCGGCAGCAATGCTGTCGCGCAGTACGCGCCGCAAGTGGCGGTGCAGTTCGGCGATGCGCGACGCTGCCCCGAACAGTTCCTGCTGTGGTTCCATCATCTGCCGTGGGATTACCGGATGCACTCCGGTCGCACGCTGTGGGATGAGCTCGTCGTGACTTACACGCGTGGCGTGCAGGCCGTGAGTGCGATGCGCGACACGTGGGCCGCGACTGCGCCCTATGTCGACGCCGAGCGGCATGCACAGGTGGCCGCCTTCCTCGCCATCCAGGAAAAGGAAGCGCGTTGGTGGCGCGATGCTTCGATCGCCTACTTCCAGACGTTCTCCGGCCGACCGCTGCCCGCCGGCGAAGCGGCGCCAGCGCATTCGCTCGACTACTACAAGTCGCTGGAATTTCCGTATGCGCCGGGCCATCACTGAATTGCGGCGTGCCTTCGTGGTTGCGTCGACCGTGTTCGGCGCAACGGTGTCGGCTGCGCCGCTGCTGCATTCGATGTTCCAGGATCACGCGGTATTGCAACGCGACCGGCCCGTGCGTGTGTGGGGCACGGCGGCGGCGGGGCAGGAGATCACGGTGTCGTTCGCCGGACAGTCACGGCATGCGAGCGCCGGCACGGACGGTCGCTGGCAGTTGCAGCTCGATCCGCTGCCGGCCGGTGGACCACACATACTCGAAGCAGTCACCGCCGGCGGCGATCGCCAGACCCTGCGCGATGTGTTGGTGGGCGATGTCTGGTTGTGTTCCGGTCAGTCGAACATGGTGCTGCCGGTGCATCGCGCGCTGGATTCGCGCTCCGAGATCGCCAATTCAGCCAATGACCGCATCCGTCTGTTGACGATTCCACTGGCGAGCGACGTGACGCCGCAGGACGAGTTCATTCGCGGCGGCGAATGGCAGGTCGCCGGTCCCGCCACCGTGCCGGAATTTTCTGCTGCCTGTCTCTACTTCGCGCGCGAACTGCAGAAATCCGTGGACGTGCCGTTCGGGCTGATCGCCTCGGCCTGGGGCGGTTCGCGCATCGAGGCGTGGATGAGTGCGCCGGCATTGCGTGCGGCCGGCGGTTATGACGCGATGCTGGATGCCGTCGAACTGCGCCGCAGCGATCCGGCGGCCGCGACGCGTCGCTGGGCCTCGATCTGGGAATCGTGGTGGCACAACCAGCCGGCGACGCGCGGTCAGCGCGATCCCTGGGCGACGACGGCAACGACTTCGCAGTGGCAGGCGGCGCCCGCCGATCTCGTGCCGTGGGAGCAATGGCAGGTGCCGGCGCTGCGCAACTACAACGGCATGCTGTGGTATCGCACGACCGTGCAGGTGTCGAAGCAACAGTCGCAGCGGCGTGCGCGTCTGTCGCTCGGCAATGTCGACGAGGCCGATCTCACCTGGGTGAATGCGCAATTGCAGGGCGCGACCGACGGTGATACGCAGGGCTTCGCGCCGCTGCCGTCGGGATCGAACCGCGTCTACTACCTGTCGCCCGGCACGCTGCGCGCTGGCGACAATGCGCTGGTCGTGAATGTGCTCGACACCTACGCACTCGGCGGCCTGTACGGACCCGCGCAGTCGCGCGTGCTGCAGTTCGACGATGGCAGTGCGATTCCGCTCGATGGTGCATGGCGCTATCAGATTCCGCCGGCTGTCGGCACGCCGCCGCGCGAGCCTTGGGGCAGCACCGCCGGGCTCGGCACGATCCGCAATGCCATGATCGCGCCGCTCGCGAACTACACGCTGCGCGGCGTCGCCTGGTATCAGGGTGAATCGAATACCGAGGATGCCTCGCGCTATCGCGATCTGCTGACCCGCTTCATGAGCAACTGGCGCCGCGAGTTCGATTCGCCGCAGTTGCCGTTCCTGATCGTGCAGCTCGCCAACTATGGCGCACCGCCGACACGGCCCGTCGAAAGCGGCTGGGCCGAATTGCGCGAGGCGCAGCGCCAGGCGGTGGCGGCCGATCCCCACGCCGCGCTCGTCGTAACCATCGATATCGGCGATCGCTACGACATCCATCCCGCCAACAAGCAGGAGCTCGGCCGGCGTCTCGCCCGTGCCGCGCAGCATGAGGTTTACGGCGAACCAGTCGCGCCCTCCGGTCCGAGGGCCACGGCGGCGCGGCGCGAAGGCGCAGATGTGGTGATCGACTTCGCCGATGTCGCCGGCCATCTCGTCGCCTATGGCGCCGAGGCACCGATCGGCTTCGAGCTGTGCGCCGCCGCACGCGATTCATGTCGCTTCGCGCCCGCACGCATCGACGGCGATCGCATCGTGCTCGCCGCGACACCGCAGGCGACTCGCGTTCGCTACTGCTGGGCCGACAGTCCCGTCTGCACGCTCTTCGATGAATCGTCGCTGCCCGCCGGACCCTTCGAGCTGTCGATCGAAGCCCGCGACAAGAGGTTCCAATGAGTGACACAACATCACAGCCGGTTCAGCCTGCGGGCTCGTCGCGCGATCGCGAGATCGTCGATGCGCGCGTGATCGTTACCTGTCCCGGTCGCAACTTCGTCACGCTGCGCATCGAAACGCACGCCGGCATCGTCGGGCTCGGCGATGCCACGCTCAACGGCCGCGAACTGGCCGTGGCCGCGTATCTCACCGACCATGTCATCCCGACGCTGATCGGCCGCGATGCGGGGCGCATCGAAGACACCTGGCAGTTCCTGTATCGCGGCGCGTACTGGCGTCGCGGTCCGGTGACCATGACGGCCATCGCGGCGGTCGACATCGCGCTGTGGGACATCGTCGCGCGACTCGCCGGCCTGCCGCTGTACCAGTTGCTGGGCGGTCGCTCGCGCGAAGGCGTGCTGGTGTACGGGCACGCGAGCGGCGCCGACGTCGATGCGACCAGCGAGGAAGTCGGCCGCTTCATCGAGAAGGGCTACCTGGCGATCCGCGCGCAGAGCGGCGTGCCGGGTCTGAAGAAGAACTATGGCGTGACGCGCATCAAGGGTGCCTACGAACCCGCCGAGAGCGAGCTGCCGCTCGAAACCGTCTGGTCGACGCCGCGCTATCTCACCAGCACGCCGCCACTGTTCGAGCGCCTGCGCCGCGATCACGGCCCCGATATCGAACTGCTGCACGACGTGCATCATCGGCTCACGCCGATCGAAGCGGCGCGGCTGGCGCGTGATCTCGAACCGTACCGCCTGTTCTGGCTCGAAGATCCGACGCCTGCGGAAAACCAGTCGGCGTTCGAACTGATCCGGCGTCATTCGGTCACGCCGATCGCCACCGGCGAAGTCTTCAATTCGCTCTGGGATTGCAAGGAGCTGATCGAGAAACAGCTCATCGACTACGTCCGCACCACGCTCGTTCATGCGGGCGGCATCACGCATGTGCGCCGCATCGCCAGTCTCGCCGCGCTGTACGGCGTCCGCACCGGCTTCCACGGCGCCACCGACCTGTCGCCGGTGTGCATGGGCACGGCACTGCATTTCGATACCTGGGTGCCGAACTTCGGCATCCAGGAATACATGTTGCACTCGGACGAGACGCTCGCCGTCTTCCCGCACGACTACACGTTCCGCGACGGTCGCCTGCATTGCGGAGAATCGCCGGGACATGGCGTGAGCATCGACGAAAAGCTCGCCGCGAAATTTCCGTATTCGCCGCGCCAGCTGCCGATCGCGCGGCTGGAAGACGGCACGATGTGGGACTGGTAAGGGGAGGTATCCGATGAAGGACTGCCGGCCGGCCGTCGCCATCGCGACTGTCATTGCAACATTCGCGACGCTCGCCGCGCGGGCGGACGAACCGCTCTATCTCGATCCCGCGCGCAGCTTCGAGGAACGCGCTGCCGATCTCGTTTCGCACATGACGCTGGAAGAAAAGATCTCGCAGCTCGGCGACGACGCGCCCGCCATCGAGCGCCTCGGCGTGTCGCGCTATGTGTGGTGGAACGAGGCCCTGCACGGCGTGGCGCGTGCCGGCGCTGCCACCGTCTTCCCGCAGGCCATCGGACTCGCCGCCACGTTCGATCCGCAACTCATGCGCGCAGTCGCCACCGTCATCAGCGACGAAGGCCGCGCCAAGCATCACGAATTCGCGCGCCGCGATCAACGCGGCCGCTACCAGGGCCTGACGTTCTGGTCGCCCAACATCAACATCTTCCGCGATCCGCGCTGGGGTCGCGGCCAGGAAACTTACGGCGAGGATCCCTGGCTCACCGCGCGCATGGGCGTCGAGTTCGTGAAGGGACTGCAGGGCGACGATCCGAAATACCGCAAGGTCGATGCCACGGCCAAGCACTTCGCCGTGCACAGCGGGCCGGAGGCCGACCGGCATCAGTTCGACGTGCATCCAAGCGAGCGCGATCTGTACGAAACGTATCTGCCTGCGTTCCAGGCGCTGGTGCAGGAAGGCAAGGTCGCCGCCGTAATGGGCGCCTACAACCGCGTCTATGGCGAGTCGGCCTCGGCCAGCCGGTTGCTGTTGCAACAGATCCTGCGCGAGGACTGGGGTTTCGAAGGCTATGTGGTTTCCGATTGCGATTCGATCGAAGACATCTTCCTGCATCACAAGATCGTCGGCACGGCGGAAGAAGCAGCCGCGCTGGGCGTGAAGACGGGCTGTGACCTCGACTGCGGCAAGACTTACAACGCGCTGCTGCCGGCGGTGAAACAGGGCCTGATCCGCGAGGCGGACATCGACATTGCGCTCAAGCGCCTGATGCGCTCGCGCTTTGCGCTCGGTATGTTCGATCCGCCGCAGCGCGTGCGCTGGGCGCAGATTCCGTACTCGGTGAACCAGGCGCCGGCGCACGATGTGCTGGCGCGCCGCGCCGCGCAGTCGTCGCTGGTGCTGCTGAAGAACAGCGGCGTGCTGCCGCTGTCGCGCAACGTGCGCAGCATCGCAGTGATCGGTCCGACGGCGGATGAAGTCATGTCGCTGCTGGGCAACTACTACGGCACGCCGGCGGCGCCCGTCACGGTGCTGCAAGGGATCCGCGATGCCGCCGGGCCAAACACGAAGGTGACGTACGCACGCGGCGCCGATCTGGTCGAAGGCCGAGAGGAACCGCGCGCTGCGCCACTGATCGATGCGGCGTACCTGCGGCCGGGGCCGGGCGCGAAAGAGCAGGGACTCAAGGGCGAATATTTCCGCGGCCGCGAATTCGCCGGTGCGCCGGCACTGACACGCATCGATCCGCGCATCGCCTTCCGCTGGGATCGCGGCGGCCCGACCGACGATCTGGTGGCGCGCGGCGAACTCAGCGAAGCGCAGGGACTCGGCGGCGACGATTTCAGCGTGCGCTGGACGGGACAACTGCTGCCGCCGACCTCGGGTACCTACGAACTCAGCGTCGGTGCCAACGACGGCTTCCGCCTGTTCGTCGACGGCAAGCTGCTGATCGACGTCTGGGAACCGGTGCCGCGACTGCAGAGCCATTCGGCCTCGATCGAGTTGCAGTCCGGCAAGACCTACGACATCAAGCTCGAATATTTCGAGGACATCCGTGACGCCGAGGTACGGCTCGCATGGCGTCGTCCGGGCGCGAAGCCACCGTTCGAAGAAGCGCTCGACGCGGCGCGCGCCTCGGATGTCATCGTGTTCGTCGGCGGCCTGACCGGCGATGTCGAAGGCGAGGAAATGAAAGTCGATTACCCCGGCTTTGCCGGCGGCGATCGCACCGACCTGCGCCTGCCGGCCACGCAGCAGAAACTGCTCGAAGCGCTGCATGCGACCGGCAAGCCCGTCGTGCTGGTGCTCACTACCGGCTCAGCACTTGCAGTCGACTGGGCGCAGGCGAATCTCCCGGCGATCCTGCTGGCCTGGTATCCGGGACAGCGCGGCGGCACGGCTGTGGCCGATGCGCTGTTCGGCGATTTCAATCCCGCCGGCCGCCTGCCGGTGACGTTCTACAAAGCAAGCGAGAAGCTGCCCGCGTTCGACGACTACGCCATGAAGGGCCGCACGTACCGATACTTCCGGGGCGAGCCGCTGTATCCGTTCGGTCACGGCCTTTCTTACACGCGCTTCGAATATTCGGATCTGCGCGTCGATCGCGAGAACGCGAAACCCGGCGAGGATGTACGTGTCTCGTTCAAGGTGAAGAACACGGGCAAGCGCGCGGGTGAGGAAGTCGCGCAGCTCTATCTGAGGGCGCTCGATCCGCGGCGCGAGCGCGCGTCCAAGGATCTGCGCGGTGTGCAGCGCGTGATGCTGCAGCCGGGCGAGAGTCGCGAAGTGTCCTTCGTCGTGCGTGCTGATCGCGATCTCATTTACTACGACACGGAGCGCAAGCAGTACGCGGTTGATCCGGGGCGCTATGAGGTGCAGGTCGGGGCGTCGAGTGCGGATGTGCGGGCGCGTGCGGTGTTTGCGATTCCGGGAACGTGAGAAGGTTCGATGCGCTCGGTTGGGTGCATCGCGTCGTTGGGTGGCTTCGATGGGCAGCGCGCCCCCACCCTAACCCTCCCCCGCAAGCGGGGGGGAGGGGATAAGAAAAAGAAAGGCGCCGCTCCGTCTGTGGGGCCGGCTTTAGCCGGCCTGAAAGCAGTCAGGCTAAAGCCTGACCTACAGAAAGAAGCCGATCGCATGACCGGTTCGCACACTGCAGCGCGCTCTTGCGACTGGAAGGACAGGGGGAGGGGCTTGGCGAACCCGGTGGCGGCCGGGAAACCCAACGCAGATCGGCACTCTTAACTCAGGCGGCACTCAGCGGCGCGGTACGCGAAGCGAATCGGCAGGTGAAGTTACGACAGGCCAAATGCTGCGGCGACTTTCCGAACGTCTACGATGCACTCACCGAAGCTCACGCCAAGACACTCCCCCTGGCCTCGCCAGTCGCCGGCCCGAAGGGCGCGCGCGGTGAGCGTGGCACGCCATTCAAGACATGGGTCCCCGCCTTCGCGGGGATGACCGCTACATCTAACCCACTAACGCCACCACCTCCTCACGCTGCTTCACCGTCAGCAACGGCCCGAACCCCGCCTGCAGATTGTCGCTCTGTCGCTCCGGCTTGCCCGTCGCGGGAATCACCGCCGTCACCGCCTCGAAGCTCAGCGAATACTTCAGGAACATCTGCGCCCATGAAGTCACGCCGGCCTCTGCCGCCCAGGCCGGCAGTGATTTGCCCTGCACCTGCCGGAACAGCGCGCCGTCGTTGAAGTTGCGATTGGTCAGCACCGCGACGCCGAGTTCCTGCGCCAGCGGCAGCACGCGCTTCTCGATGCCGCGATTCGTGACCGAGTGATTGATCTGCAGGAAATCGGGCTTCGTTGCCCGCACGACTTCGGCGAGTTCGTCGTGCGCCGAATCGAGATAGTGCGTGACGCCGACGTAGCGGACCTTGCCCTGCTTCTTCAGTTCGCGCGCCACCTCGATCTGCGTCTTCCAGTCGCGCAGGTTGTGGACCTGCAGCAGTTCGACCTTGTCCGTCTGCAGCCGCTTCAACGTACTCGCGAACTGCGCGAAGCCTGCTTCGCGGCCGGAAACGCCGGAGAGCTTGGTAGCAAGGAAGCATTGCTTGCGATAGCCGCCGCCGGCGAGCAGCGGGCCGAGATTGTCCTCGGCATTGCTGTAGGTCGGCGCGGTGTCGATCAGGCTCGCGCCGCCGGCGAAGAAGCGCTTCAGCACGTCCTTCAGTGCCTCGTATTCGGCGCCGCCTTGCGAGACCTCGAAACTTCCGGACGTTCCCATGCCGATGACGGGGACCCGTTCGCTCGAGGAGGGGATCGGCCGTTTGAGCATCGATCCGGTTGCTGCGGCCAGCGACAGACTCGTCGGCAGCGCCTGCAGCAGCATCGAGCCGGCTACCGTGAAAGAAGCAGTGCCGAGAAAGCGGCGACGGGTGGTCATGGGATGTCCTCGCGATGAGCCAGAGAGTGCGCACGATAGTCGTCGCAGGAACGCCTGTCAGCGTGGTTTGTGACAGTCGCGGGGAGAATGGCCGCAAAAAGGCGCAAAGCTCGCAAGAGAGAATCTTTTTCTGCGTCCTTTGTACCTTCTTGCGGCCATTCTCCTATCCGGCCTTCTTCACTCCCGCATGGATCAGCGCGACGCCGATGAGGATCACTCCCGCCGCGGCCGTGACGGCCGTGGCCGCGCCCGACAGCGTCGCCGCCTGCACGCACGTTTCCCAGTTCAGTGCGATCAGCGCCGTCAGTGCGATGCCGATCAGCATGACGACGATCCCGGCGATGGCGAGCGGTACGCAGGCGCGCGTCGTGTCGACGCCGCGCGCCATGTCGACCGGGTCGAAGCGTCCGCGCAGCCACAGGAAGAACAGCAGCAGCGCGAGCGGATGCAGCAGCCCTGCGCTCACGAACACGATCTGCTGATTGCCGGTCCATTGCACCGCGAGGGCTGCGAGCAGCGTCATGAACATGCCGCCGATGCCGCCGGTGGTCGATCCCAGGCCGACGACCGAGCCCGAGACGCGCGCGGGAAACAGATCGATGGCCGACGTGAACAGGTTGGCCGACCACGCCTGGTGTGCGGCCGTGGCGAGCGCGATCAGGCCGACGCTGACGGCGAAGCTGTCGGTGTAATACGCGACGATCGCGCCGGGCATGCAGGCGGCGGCGATGAACATGGTCGTGAGGCGCGCGCGGCCCACGGCCCAGCCGCGCTGGATCAGGTGGCCGGACAGCCAGCCGCCCGCGATCGAGCCGACGGTCGCGCCGGTATAGATGAGCGCCAGCAGCGAGGCGCTGCGCAGCGGATTCTGGCCGCGTTCGCGTTCGAGATACGACGGCAGCCAGAACAGGAAGAACCACCACACCGGATCGGTGATGAGCTTGCCGATCAGGAACGGCCAGATCTGCCGGTAGCGCAGCAACTGCGTCCAAGGCACGACGATCGCTTCGCGCGCGGGCGGCTGGCCGGCGCGGATGTAGTCCAGTTCGGCCGGCGAGACGCGCGGATGTTCTTCGGGCGGATGAAACATGCGCTGCCAGAAGAACAGCCAGACGACACCGATGGCGCCGATGGCGACGAACGCGGACTGCCAGCCGAACGTGATGGCCAGCCACACGGTCACGAACGACACCATCACGCCGATGTTCGCGCCCGAGTTGAACACGCCGGTGGCGAGCGCGCGTTCCTGCTGTGGAAACCACATCGCCACGGCCTTGATCGAGGCAGGAAAATTCGCGGCCTCGGCGACGCCGAGGAAGAAGCGCACCAGCACGAAGCCGAGCACGGTGCCGACCAGCCCATGCGCAGCGGCCATCGCCGACCACAGGATCAGTGCCCACGCGAGACTGCGTTTCACGCCGTAGCGATCGATCAGCCGCCCGGCGAGCGACGGCGCCGCGGCATAGGCCACGGTGAACGCGAACGTGACCCAGCCGTAGTCGATGTCGGTCCAGCCCAGGTGCGCCTGAAGCGTGGTTTTCAGAACCGACAGTGCATTGCGATCGACGTAGTTGATCGTCGTCGCGAAGAACAGCAGGCCGCAGATCCACCAGCGGTAGCGGCCGCCGGTGGCGCGGGCGGAAATCGCGTCGCTCATTGAGCGACGACGAGCGTGGCCGATTTCAGATCGACGCTGTTCGCGCCGGCGGAGATCGTGAACTCGCCTGGCTCCACTGCGAACTTCATGGCTTCGTTCCAGAAGCCGAGTTCGTCGCTGCCGAGTTTGAACGTCACGGTGGTCGCCGCGCCCGGCTGCAGGCTCACGCGGCGGAAGCCCTTCAGTTCCTTGAGCGGACGCGTCACCGAACTCACGACATCGCGCACGTAGAGTTGCACGACCTCATCGCCCGCGAGCGCGCCGGTGTTGCGCACGTCGACGGACACGTCGACCGTACCGTTCGTGCCGATCTGCGCCGCCGACAGGCGCGGCGTGCCGATCTCGAACGTCGTGTACGACAGGCCGAAGCCGAAGGGAAACAGCGGTTCCTTCGAGTCGAAGTGATAACCGCGATGCGCGCTCGGCTTCTGCGCGTAGTACATCGGCAGCTGGCCCACCGAACGCGCGATCGTGACGGGCAGCTTGCCGCCGGGATTGGCATCGCCGAACAGGATGTCGGCCAGCGCGGTGCCGCCTTCCTGGCCCGCATACCAGCCTTCGACGAGGGCATTAGCCTTCTCGACGACTTCGGGAATCGACAGCGGCTGGCCGTTGATCAGCACGACCGTCACGGGCTTGCCGAGCGCGAAGATCGCATCGGCGAGTTCCTGCTGTTCGCCAATGAGTCCCAGTTCGTCGCGATCGCCGAGATGATTCGTCGCCCAGGCCTCGCGGAACACGGCGCTGGTGCCGCCGATGACGAGCACGACGCTGTCTGCGCCCTTCGCGACTGCCACCGCTTCGGCGATGAGACGGCGATTGGCAGCCGGGTCGGCGAGTGTCACTTCATCGGTGTACCAGTCGCCGCTGTCGGTAAGGCGTACACCTTCGGCGTAAGTCACTTTCACGCGACTACCGACCTTGGTGCGGATGACGTCGAGCACGCTCACCGTCTGGCGCGGCACGTTGGAATAGCCGCCGAGATCGACGCGCGCCGCGTTGGGACCGATGACCGCGAGCGTCTGCAACGACTGCGCGCGCAACGGCAGCGTGCCGTCGTTCTTGAGCAGCACCACGGATTTGCGCGCCGCCTCCAGCGCCAGCGCGCGCGCTTCGGCATTGCCGGTGATGGCCACCGCGCGCTTCGCATCGGCGTAGGGACTCTCGAACATGCCGGCAAGAAACTTCAGTCGCAGCATGCGACGCACCGCTTCGTCGATGCGCTGCTGCGTCACCAGGCCCTGTTGCAGCGCCTGCGGCAGCAGCGAGAACGACTTGCCGTCCGGCAGATCGATGTCGACCCCGGCGTTGAGCGCACGCGCCGCCGCGTGCACGCCATCGCTTTCGAGTTGATGCACCTTGATCAGCTCTTCGATGGCGAAGTAGTCGCTGACCACGGCGCCCTGAAAACCCATTTCGCCGCGCAGGATGTCCTGCAGCAGCCAGCGGTTGGCATGCGAGGGAATGCCGTCGATCTCGTTGTACGAAGCCATCACGGCCTGCGCATTGCCGCGTTTGATCGCTGCGGCGAACGGCGGAAAGAACGTCGTGCGCAGCACGCGTTCGGAAATGCTGGCCGGGCCGACATTGGTGCCGCTTTCGGGCTGGCCGTGACCGGTCATGTGCTTGAGCGTCACCAGCACGCGATCCGGTGCGAGCGGCAGCGACTCGCCCTGGAAGCCGCGCACCACGGCGACGCCGAGTTCGCTGACCAGGTAGGGATCTTCGCCGTAGGTTTCCTCGATGCGGCCCCAGCGCGGATCGCGAGCGACGTCGACCACCGGCGCCAGCACCTGCTGTACGCCGCGCGCGCGGATCTCGCGCGCCACGACCGTGAATATGCGCTCCAGCAGTTGCGGATCCCAGGAACTCGCGAGCGCGATCGATTGCGGGAAGCTCGTGGCATTGCGCGCCGCGTAGCCGTGCAGGCCTTCTTCGTGGAACAGCACCGGAATGCCCAGGCGCGTCTGGGTCAGGGCGTGACGCTGGATGGCATTGATCAGCTCGACCGTATCGCGCTCGTCGCGAAAAGGCGTCTGCAATGCGCTGCCCGCTTCCTGCAGGTCGCTCGGCCGTCCGAACTGACCGATGCCGGCCGGATAGAGCTGGCGCGCCTTCGCAGAATCGAACTGGCCGCGCGCCGTCAGGATCGCGTTCTTCTCGGTCCACACCGTGGTGATCTGCGCGATCTTTTCCTCGAGCGTCATGCGTCCGAGCAGGTCTTCCACGCGCGCGTCGATCAGTGCCTGAGGATCCTTGTAGACCGGCGCGGCTTCGCGCGCCGACGCCGCAGCGGCAAGACACAGCAGGACGGCGAAGCTCGCCAGCAGGCGGGTGCCAGTCGTTTTCATCGTGGTTCCCCCGGACTGAGTCCCTGGATCGTGCGATTGGATGGTAACGGTATCATTTCTGGTGCAACACTTGTCCGGCGCGCCTGCTCAGATGGCGGAGCGGCGTGCCACTTCCTTGCGCTTGGAGGCGGCTTCGGAGCGCGCGCGTTCGACGGCGTCGGTTTCGGTCGCTTCCAGGATGGAGGCGATCACGCGATCGAGATGGTTGTGCATCGCCTTGCGCGCGGCCTTCGGGTCGCGCGCCTGCAGCGCGCTGAAGATGGCGAGGTGATCGTCGTGCCGCGGCTGCACGCCGGCATCGCGCGCGCGATCGAACATTTCGCGGCACATGGGCGACTTGTAGCGCATGTCCCAGAGCGTCTCGACCACCGAGGCCAGCGCTGCATTGCCCGTGGCTTCGGCGATCGTGATGTGGAAATTGCGGTCGGCCTGTTCGCCGGCGTCGTTGTCGGTGTTGGCGGCGAGTTCGCGCAGCAGCGCGGCGAGCCGGGCGATTTCTTCGTCGGTGATGATGGCCGCGGCGAGCGCAGCCGATTCGCCTTCCACCAGTCGTCGCGCTTCAGTCACTTCGAACGGACCGATGTCCGGTTCCTGCGGCGCACTGTCCTGCGGCGGTGCCTCGGTGATGTAGATCCCGGAGCCGCGGCGCGCTTCGGCAATGCCGCGAATCTCCAGCGCAATCATCGCCTCGCGAATCGTGGCGCGACTGACGTCGAATTCCTCGGCCAGCTCGCGTTCCGGCGGCAGGCGATCTCCCGGTCGATAGGTGCCGCCGCGGATCGAGGCGACGATGGCATTCGCCACCTTGACGTAGAGCTTGGGGGCATTGTGGGGGCCGATGTCCGCGAATCTTTTGTTGTGTGGCACAGCGTTCTTGGCGCGAGGGGAGGCGACGCAGGAGATTGATTGGTCTGGCCAATTATTGCCGTGCAATCGCGCGGCATACAAGACTCATCTGGCCAGATCCGGATGCGATGCGACAATTTCCCGCGGAAATCCTGTGTTGACAAGTCAGCTCAGGCCAAACTAGAGTCGACTGGACTGACCACTATGGCCGATGTGCATAGGTGGTCTGACCTGAAAAACCCAGCGGCACTGGGCGAGTTTGGTTGCGAACGGTGGCCGCTGTTTTATTTGTCGCCGAATGGTAGCGGTATCAGTCGTCATGCAAAGGCGCAGATCGCTGACGCAGGTGGCGCATTACGAATACGACAATGCAGGGGGAGCCATGAACAACAGCATCAACGATCGTCGATCGGGTCACGCGTCCATTCTCGGCGCATGCATTGCGGCCATCGTCGGCTCGGCGCCGACCGTCCAGGCCGCCGAGACTGCCAGCAGCCAGCCGCTCGAAGAAGTCATCGTGACCGGCTTCCGCAAGAGCCTCGAGGATTCGACCGATGCCAAGCGCGAGGCGGTCGGCTTCGTGGACGCGATTTTCGCCGAGGACATCGGCAAGTTCCCGGACACCAACATCGCGGAGTCATTCAACCGCATTCCCGGCATCACCATCACGCGTGAAGTCACCGGCGAGGGCCTGAATATCGCCATTCGGGGCCTCGGCACCAACTTCACCCGCATCCTGCTGAACGACGCACCGGTCGCGATTGCCTCGACGGGGCGTACCGATGCGCAGAGCACCAACCGCGAGGTCGATCTCGATCTGTTTCCGACGGAACTGTTTTCGCAACTCACGGTAAACAAGACATCGAATGCGCGGACGCTCGAAGGCGGCGCCGCGGGCACGGTCAACATGCGCAGCGCGCGGCCGTTCGACAACGAGGGAACTCAGCTGACCTATTCAATCCAGGGATCCGACAACAGCAATGCCGACGGTACCGGCGCCCGCGGGTCCATCGTCGCCAGCGGCACCTGGGGCGCCTTCGGCGCATTGGCCGGCGTGGTCGGCGTGCACAACAAGGTCAGGACGACCGGGTTCGAAACCATCGGCTGGACCAATGCCAATCTGAGCGAGGCGCAAGCCGGCGCCGGCGTCGCACGCAACACGACCGGCGGCGGCAACTGGACGATTCCGGCGGCGGTGCCCGCGAATGCGGGCAATGGACTCACACCCGACACCGTCGTCGATCGCGCTTTCCTGCTGGCGAACAATCCCGGACTGAGCATCCAGCAGATCGACAACGCCCTCATTCCGCGCCTGGGCCGACCGGCCGAAGAGTTCGGCACGAAGGATCGCTACAACGGCATCGTCAGTCTCGAGTTCCGGCCCAGCGATGATCTGCACTTCTTCCTCGACTCCATGTATGGCAAGAAGGAAAACGACCTGGAGCGCATCGACATGAACTGGGTCGGGCGCAACGGGGCCATGATTCCGCTGAACCTGCAGGTCGACCGCGAGAACTGCGCCAACGGCTGCGTGGTGACCAGCGGGACATTCGCCAATGCACAGGCGTTTCTCGAATATCGGCCGTTCATCGAGGACACCGAGTACTGGGGCGTGAACCCGGGAATGTCATGGCAGTTCACGGACAGGTTGAGTCTCGACGTCCAGGGCAACTACACCAAGAGCGAGTTCCACCGGGAGTCGCCGACCTTCCTGGTGATCACGCCGGCGAGTTCGGGAATGACGGTGACCTACACGAATGACGGCGGCATTCCGGTCATCGCCAGCAGCACCGATCTGAACGATCCGGCGAACTTCGGCTGGGCCGGTGGTCGCGTCAACATGCAGGACGAGAAGCGGGAAACGGAAACCAAAGGTGGCCGCGCCAATCTGACGTGGGGCGATGAGACACTGAACGTGAAGTTCGGCGGCGCCTACGACGAGGTGTCACGGGAGATCAAGGCGTACGACAACAGCCAGGCGTGGCAGAACGCGGCGTGCGGCAACAACCCGAACGTCGAACTACCGGCGCCCAACAGTCAGCCCGGCTGCAACGGCCTGAATGTGCCGGGCGCAAGTCCCCCGGGATTTCCTGCTTATCCGGGCTACGGAACCGGCTATTCCGCCGGCTTCCCGCCGCTCACATATGGGGGTTCGCTGATTCCGCAGGGCGCGTTGCAGAACTATCTGCGCCCCGGTCCCGGCTTCATCACTGCCGACTGGGCGGCTGTGGTCCGCGATTCGGGATACAACGACTTCCACAGCGTCACGCCGGAAACGGGTGCGTCCAACACCGGTGCCAGCGGCGGCCTGATCAGCGAAACGACCACGGGTCTGTACACCGAGATCAATGGCGACAGTGCGATTGGTGCCAACCGCCTCAGATACAACGTCGGCGTGCGCTGGGTTAAGACGGAGCAGACCGTCGGCGGACGAGTGTCGCTCACGGATCCGCGCAATCCGCCGCCGCCGGCTTCCGGTCCGAATCCCGCGGACGGCGGCCTCTATCCCAATGTCGTCAGCTTCGTGGAAACGGAGACCGAGTACGAGAACTGGCTGCCGTCGGCGAGCGTGGCAATGAACATCGCCGAGAACGCGGTGATTCGCGCCGCTCTGTCGCGCACCATGACTCGACCGAATCCGAACGACATGTTGCCGGGACTGAATTTCAGCACGCCGTCCGCCGATGTCGGCACGGTGGGCAATTCGGATCTCGATCCATTCCTGTCGGACAACATCGACCTCGGTTTCGAGTACTACACCGGCGGCGCCGGATATTTCGGCGTCGCTGCGTTCCGCAAGGGGATCGAGGGATTCACGGTCCAGGGTTCGACCACCGTTCCGTTCAGCGATCTCGCGACCTACGGTGTCACGTATGCATCGCTGACACCGACTCAACAGGCGGCCATCGATGCGCGTGGTGGTCCCGGTGTCGCCACCGTGGTTCTGAACCAGCAGATCAACGCCAGCGGACGCCTGACCGTGAACGGCCTGGAGTTCAACTGGGTGCAGCCGCTCGACTTCCTGCTCGAGGGAATCGGACTCAGCGGCTTCGGCTTCACCGCCAACTACACCCTCATCGATCAGAAGGGCGACGGTGCCGCCCCTGCAGTGGCCATCGGCGTCGCGCCCGAGACTTATAACGCCACGTTCTACTATGAGAACTACGGCGTCAGTGCGCGCATCTCCACCACCTACGCCGAGGGCTCGCAGGTATCGGGTCTGAACCAGAACGGCATCCCGCTGGCCGCGCTCTATGGCGACAACTATCAGCAATGGGATTTCTCTTCGAGCTTCGACTTCGCGGAAATGTTCGGCTGGTCTGACCTGGTGCCGCAGTTGACCATCGACGTGATCAACCTGACCAACGAAGAGCAGCGGTCGTATTTTCAGTTCAGCAACGCCACGTTCACTCAGTACGAAGCGGGCCGGACCATCATCGTCGGATTGCGCGGCAGATTCTGAGGGCCGGGCGCCGGCGCCGCAGCGTCACTGGCTGGCCGGTAGAGCGTAGGCAATGAGATAGCCGCCCGCATCGCTGCGAGCCGCAACCTCCTTGCCGCCCTGGGCCTCCGGTTGAGCCGAGTGACTCAATGCGACCGCATCGCTGGACGGCACCGCGATCACGACGAACTGTTGCTGGCTGCGCGGCGACACGTAACTCATCGGCGTGGCCTGCGCGCTGTTCGGCAGCACGTCGCTCCACAGCACCTTGCCCGTGCGCAGATCGAACGCGCGCATCCGCCGGTCCATCGTGCCGCCCATGAAGATCAGGCCGCCGCGCGTGACGATGGAGCCGCCGCTGTACGGCACGCCCATCGTGAGCGGCAGTTGCGATTTCAGACCGAGCGGTCCGAGTTCGTTCGCTGTGCCGAGCGGACGCCGCCAGAGCGTCTCGCGCGAGCGCAGGTCGACCACGGCGATCTCGCCGTACGGCGGTTGCTGGCACGGCGTGAAGATCGGCGACAGGAACGGATCCGTGCTGGAAGCGTACGGCGTGTTGAGCTGCCAGCCGCCGCCGAAGCCGAACTTCGTTTTCTCCGTGACCGTGGCCCGCGGATACAGCTGCACGCGGTTCGCGACGTGCAGCGAGTTCACGACCATCACGCTGTTGAGTTCGTCGACCGCGACGCTGCCCCAGTTCATGCCGCCCGCGAAGCCCGGGTACTGGATGCTGCCGCCGAGCGACGGCGGCGTCAGCGGGCCTTCGTAACGCAGCTTGCGGAAGGCGATGCGACACAGCATCTGGTCGATCGGCGTGACGCCCCACATCGCGGCTTCCGTCAGCGGCGCGCCGGCAAACGATGGCATGCCGGTCGAGAACGGCTGGGTCGGTGAAGTCCATTCCTCCGGCACGTCGGTCTGCGGCACCGGTTTCTCTTCGACCGTCGCGAGCGGTGCGCCCGTGCGCCGGTCGAGCAGGAACAGTTCGCCGCGCTTGGTCGGCACCACGACCGCCGGTGTCGAGGTGTTGTTGCTGCCGGGAATGTCGACCAGCACCGGCTGCGACGGCACGTCGTAGTCCCAGATGTCGTGATGCGTGGTCTGGAAGGACCAGCGCACCTGGCCGCTGGTGACATCGAGTGCGACCACCGAGCTGCCGTACTTTTCCGATTCGGGCGAGCGATGTCCGCCGTAGTAGTCCGGCGTCGCGTTGCCCGTCGGGATGTAGACGAGACCGAGCGTGTCGTCGGCGCTGAACAGGCTCCACGCATTCGGCGTGCCGCGCGTGTAGGTTTCGCCTTCGGCTGGCGCCGTGGTGCGATCCGGACGGCCCATGTCCCAGGCCCAGACGAGCTGTCCGTCGAGCGGATTGAAGGCACGCACGACACCGGAGGGTTCGCCGGTCTCGACGTTGTCGACGACCCAGCCGCCGAGCACCGCGACATTGCGCGCGATCGTCGGCGGCGAAGTGACGTAGTACCAGCCGGGTTTCACTTCGCCCATGCCGGCGAGCAGATCCACTTCACCATTCACGCCGAACCCGCTGCAGGCCTTGCCGGTTTTCGCATCGACGGCGATCAGCCGCGCGTCCGTCGTCGCCGTGAGAATGCGCTCTGCGCATTCGGCGACGGGCTCGGGTGCGCGGTAATACGTGACGCCGCGGCAGGTGGTGGTGAAACCGATCTTTGAATCCTTCACCTTCGGATCGAAGCGCCAGCGTTCCTGTCCGGTGTCGCCGTCGATGGCGGCCATCACGTTGCCGGCAAGACAGACATACAGCGTGTCGTCGATCTGCAGCGGCGTGGCCTTGAAGGCGCCGCCGACGCCGCTGCGCCAGGTCCACGCCACGCCGAGCCTGTCGACATTGGTCGTGTCGATCTGGTCGGCCAGCACGTAGCGCGTGCCGGCCGGCGTGCGGCCGTAGTGAGCCCAGTCGGTGCCGGTCGACGGCGGCGCATCCCGCATGGCGACCGGAAACGGCAAGGTCGGATAGGGCCGATGCAGTGCGATGCCGACGCAGAGCGCCGCCAATGCGATGAACGCCAGCCACGTCAGCGGCGATCGCAGCAGCGGACGATCGATGCGTCCATGCAGCATGCGCCGCAGGCCCGGACGCAGCAGGAAGAGTCCGAGGACCAGGAAGGGCAGGATCCGCGGCGCGAGCGCCCAGCCGTCGAAGCCGACTTCGGCGAGCGCCCAGATCACCGTGCCGACGACGAGAAGACCGTAGAGCCGGCTGCCCCACACTTCGGCGCGGAACAGCAGCACGCCGCTGGCGATGAGTACGATGCCGGCGATGGCGTAATAGAACGAGCCGCCGAGCATGAGCAGCCGCACGCCGCCGATGCCGAGGACCAGGCCCATCAGCACGAAGATCGTGGCGAGAATGCGCGGCGCGCGGGTGGCGGACTTGCGTGTCGAGTACAGGCTTCTGTTCACGAGTAGGTCTGCTTGCTGGTTCTGATTTCGTCGCCGCCCGGCGGCGCCCGGAGAGGCCGCATGTATAGCTCATCTGCCGTGGTCGCGCGAGGCGGCCCGTGGCTTGCGATGCGGAACCGTGCGATCCGCGGCAGAGTTGCTGCATGATGTCCGGCGCCGTACTTTTCCTCAGCGCCGCCATGGGCAACGGATGAATTCATTTCCATACACTTTCGGCATCGAAGAGGAGTACTTCCTCGCACTCGCGGCGGACGGCAGCCTCGCGCCCTGCATTCCCGATCACTTCCTGGCGCGGGCGCATGCGCGGCTCGGCGATGCGGTGACGTCGGAGCTGCTGCAGTCGCAGATCGAGATTGCCTCGCCCGTTCTGAGTTCGATGCGCGAAGCGCGCGAGCAGCTCATGCATCTGCGCTCGGCGCTGGCGCAGATGCTCGCGGAAGAGGACCTGCAGCTGATCGCGGCGAGCACGCATCCGCTCGGTGCCTGGCGCGAGCAGCAGGTGACGGTCAAGCCGCGCTACGACCGTCTGCTGTCCGATTTCCGCATCGTCGGCCAGCGCAATCTCGTCTGCGGCATGCACGTCCACGTGGAGATTCCCGCGGGTACCGATCGGGTCCGGCTCATGAACCGGATCATGCCGTGGCTGCCGGTGTTCCTCGCCCTGAGTACGTCCTCGCCGTTCTGGGATCAGCGCGTCACCGGCCTCATGAGCTATCGCCAGGCCATCTACGACGAATGGCCGCGCAGCGGCATTCCGGACTTCTTCGACGACGAGGCGGACTACGATGCCTTCGCGACCTTGCTGCACGGCGCCGGCGCACTCGCCGATGCCAGCTTCCTGTGGTGGGCGATCCGTCCGGCGATGAAATTTCCGACGCTCGAACTGCGCATCGCCGACGTGTGTACGAGCGCAGACGATGCGCTGGCGCTGGCCGCGCTGTTCCGCTGCCTGATCGCGATGCTGGTGCGCAATCCGCAGCACGGGGCGCAGCGTTCGACGCATACGCGCCGGCTCATCGACGAAAACCGCTGGCGCGCCAAGCGCGACAGCACGGGCGCGAGCCTGATCGATGAAGGCTCGGGGTCGGCGGTGCCGATGCGCCAGGTGATCGCAAACCTCGTCGACCTGGTTGCCGAAGATGCGCAGCGGCTCGAATGCGTGCCGGAACTGCAGCACCTGACCCGCATCCTCGATCGCGGCACCAGTGCGCATGCGCAGTTGCGCATCTACAATGACGCGCGCGCCGCCGGCGACAGCCAGGACCGTGCCCTGCGTCGCGTCGTCGAATGGCTCAGCAACGAAACCACCGCCACCCCTGCAGATGCCTGACCAACCGCGCAAGAGTCTCATCGGTCTCTCGCCCCGAATCCTGCGTCGCGTCCCGCGCGAACTCGGCTTCCGCGACAAGACGCTGCAATACCTGGAACAGTCGATGGCCCATTGCGTGATGCGGCTCGGCGCCGTCGCCGTGATGATTCCGACCATCGAACATTCGAGCGACATCGGCCGCTGGGAAGTGGCCACCGAAGACTACGTGAACGGACTCGACGGCCTGATCCTGCAGGGCGGCGCCGACATCGACCCGACGGTCTACGGCGAACAGCCGACCGACGTGATCGGGCCGACCGACGCGGTGCGCGATCAGTTCGAACTGGAACTGCTGCGCGGCTTCGCGGCCGCCGGCAAACCGGTGCTCGGCGTGTGCCGCGGCATGCAGCTCATCAACGTCGCCTACGGCGGCACGCTCTATCAGGATCTCGAAGCGGCTGGTGCGACGCAGTTCCAGCATCGCCTGCCCGATCTCTACGACGAGCACGCACACGAAGTGAACTTCACCGAAGGCGGCTGGCTGCAGTCGATCTATCGCGGCGCGAAGGAAGCGCGCGTGACCTCGATCCATCACCAGGGTGTGCGCGCGCTCGGCAGGGATCTCGTCATCGACGCCACCTCTCCCGACGGCGTGATCGAAGCGGTCCGGCATCGCGAGCATCCATTCATCGTGGGCGTGCAGTGGCACCCGGAATTCCACGACGCCCGGTTCCCCGGACTGCTGCCGACCGAGCCGCTGGTGAAAGCTTTTCTCAAGACGGCGTCGCAGCGGCTCTGATCCCTGTGGGGCCGGCTTCAGCCGGCCTCTTTTCGGAAGTCAGGCTGAAGCCTGAC
>NZ_DAINNK010000056.1:0-36004 GCF_036735925.1 Povalibacter sp. | reverse complement strand
AGGTCATGAGCGTCGTCGTGGTGTGATCGCGCGTCATGACTTTCATGCCCGTCACGGTCAGCGCGATCAGCAGGGCGGCGACGAGCGCCGCGATGGCGGGCCAGCCCATTTCGCCCTGCGCGGCGGGTTGCAGCATCAGCAGGGCGCCGAGGAATCCGACCACGGTCGCCGCGATGCGCCGCGGGCCGACCTGTTCCTTCAGCACGAAGGCTGCGAGCGGCACCAGCCACAGCGTGCGCGTGAAGGACAGGGCATTCGCATCGGCCAGCGGCATTTTCTGGTAGGCATAGAAACCGAGGATCATGCCCACGGTACCGGCCGCGGCACGGAACAGCATGATGCCCGGTCGCGTGGTGTGGAATGCTGCCCGTGGATTGCGCGCAATGATGGGCACCATCACGCCCAGCCCGAACAGCTGGCGATAGAACGTCTGCAGCGTGGCGGGATAGTCCTCACCCAGGAACTTGATCAGCATCGTCATCGCCGTGAACGTGATGGCCGATGCAAGCATCCACAGAGCGCCGCGCGCGTTTCCCGGCAGGCGCCGATAAGCGTCAGAAATTCTGGTCACGAAAGGAATCGTCGGTGGGGCAGCCGGCGATCGCACCGCTGCTTCAGGGCGGGCACTGTATCAGGCCTGCTGCAGCCGGACTAAGGGGGGCTCCTATTGTGGGGCCGGCTTCAGCCGGCCTTTTGTAGGAAGTCAGGCTGAAGCCTGACCTACAGAGATTCCGCTGCGCGGAGGAAGGGACGCCCGATTCGATCTCATCTCAGAAGCATCCCTGCAGCCACGCCGATATATCGGCAATCTCCTCCAGCGCCACCGAGTGCTCCATCGGATACATGCGCCAGTCCACGGCATGGCCGAGGCTTTGCAGTACATCCCGCGATGCCGCGCCCATTGCAGCCGGCACGACGGGATCGTACGTGCCGTGACACATCAGGATCGGCACGTCGCGATTGGCCGGCGCCGCCTCCGCGGCGAGCGAGGCGCGCAGGGGAAGATAGGTCGAGAGCGCGAGGATGCCGGCGAGCCGCTGCGGATAGCGCAGACCGGTGTGCAGCGCGATGGCGCCGCCCTGCGAAAAGCCGGCGATGACGAGCCGGTTCGCCGGAACACCGGCAGCATGCTGCTGTTCGGCGTACTGCATCACCAGACGCGCCGACTCGCGAATGCCGGCGTCGTCCTCGACGAGGCTGCCGCCGCCGAGCTGCTGGATGTCATACCACGCGCGCATGACGTAGCCGTTGTTGATGGTGACGGGGCGCGGCGCTGCATGCGGGAAGACGAATCGAACCGCCAGCGTCGCCGGCAGTTTCAGTTCATCGACGACGGGAACGAAATCGAAACCGTCGGCGCCGAGGCCGTGCAGCCAGATGACCGCAGCGGTTGCGGGCGCGGCCGGTTCGAGGATCACGGAGTCGGTGGATTCACGCTGGGTGTAGGGCATGAGTGTGCGCGTCCGAACGCACGGATCGTCGCACGCGCCGGGCCGGCTTGGCCAGTGCGCGAAAACAGGCGCAGCGAGGAGAAAATTCACTCCGGGAGCGGCATCCATGTCCACACTCGGCTCAGGGGGATTTGACCTCGTGCAATCCCGGAGTGAAGAAATCGGAGGCCGGCTGTGACCGAAGGAAATCCCGCGGGAAAGCCGGCCCCACACAAGACGTTTTTCCTGCAGGTCAGGCTTCAGCCTGACGACTCACCTGCAAGTCAGGCTGAAGCCTGACCTGCCGTACGTGCATCAGCGTGCGCTCAGGATCTGTTCCTGACCGACGTCGGTGTAAGGCTTGCCGTTCAGCGCGAGCACGACACCGTTGCGATCGACGACGCACGTCGCCTTCGCGACCTGCTTGCCGCTGTGCTTGCCGGTGGCCTTGAGCGAGATGCGAAACGCGCGCGCGGCGTGGTCGAGCGGCGTGGCGACGGATTCCTCGGTCTGCACGGTGAAGGGACGCTCCTTCTCCAGGCTCGTGCTGACGAACGCCTTGACGCAGGCATTCACCGGGACGTCCTGGCTGGCGTGGCTCAGCGCGGGCGTCGCGAGCAGCAGGGCGGAGACGACGAGGGCGCGTGTACGGGAGGCGGCGTTCATGTGACACATCCTTTCGCGAATCGCGAAGCGGTGAATGAGAGGACGGTGCCAATGTACGAATCGTTTTGCGGTGCGACAAACGAGATGATTTCACTCTCGGATGAATTTCGCTCACCCGACGCGCAGCGCCATCGAAGGAAGTAACAACCGCGTCACAGATGCAGCGGCGATTGCGGGAATCGCTGGCCGCGTTTGCAGCGGACGGCTTCAATTCGATGACGCTGCATCGAGACCGCCACCCTAACCCCTCTCCTCTCTCCGGGGGATTCCGTCGCGCTTACGCGCTCCTCCTCCCCGCTGCGCGGAGGAGAGGACCGGATTCCTCCTCGTCTTCATCGACGCGAAATTCCTTCAGCAGCCACTGTGTCAGCGCATGTACGTCCGGCCGCAGCGCGTCTTCGCGGCGTAACAGCAGGAAGTAGCTCTCGCCGGTTTCCAGTTCCGTATCGAACAGCCGCACCAGCGACCCCTGCGCAAAGCGTTCGTTGCCGAGTCGCGAAGACACCAGCGCGATGCCGACACCGTGCTCCGCGGCCTGTGCGGCCGCATGCATCGTGTCGAAACGCACGATCTTCTTCGGCTGCAGGCGTGCGCCGATGGCATGTGCCCAGCGTTCCCAGGCATCGCGCCGCGCTTCGTGAACGATGAGCGTGTGGCGATTGAGATCGGCGACGGCGTTGATCGGGCTGCGCATCAGCAACGTCGGTGCGCACGCCGGCACGAACGCCTGCGAAAACAGCTTGTGGCAGTCCAGACCGCTTTCCGGCATCGCGTTCACGGCAATCGAAACGTCGGCATCGGAAGGATGCGTCTGCAGCGGCGCGAGCGCGGTGTTGATGTGAATGTCGGTGTCGGGCTGCGCTTCGAGCAGCGCCGGCAGCTTCGGCAGCAGCAGTTCGGTGGCGAAGAACGGCGGCAGATGCAGGCGCACCACGCCGCGGCTGTAACGGATGCGCAGCTGCTCGGTGACGGTTTCCAGGCGCGTGAACATCATGTCGAGGTGCTGCAGGTAGTGCCTGCCGGCTTCCGTCAGCGTCAGCGAGTGCGGCCCGCGCTCGAACAGCGGCACGCCGAGCTGTTCTTCGAGCGCCTTGATCTGATGACTCACGGCCGACGGCGTGATGAACAGTTCTTCCGCCGCAGCCTTGAAGCTCATGCGCGCGGCGGCGACCTGGAAAGTCTTGAGGAATTTGAGTGACGGTAAACGCATAAGTGACGTCGTGAGCGGTGGCGACAGCCTGACGAGTGAGACCATCAAACGCTGCGACGGTGTCGAATCGATGACAAATTTTTACGGCTTCGGTGAATGAGCGCGGGCGATGGCTGGCTGCGCTTGCGAACGGCACTGCGGTCGGGCGGCAGTGCAAGTCGGTGGCTGGGCGAATCGATACTCGAACAGAGCAAGTCCCGTGCCGTAGCACGCGCGGCCGGATTTCTCAGGCCAGGACGCGTCTGGACGCCCGGACGTGCTCAGCGCGTGAACGAGATTCGCTGGCATCCGCACTTATACAGTGCGGACGAGACGCGCATTAGCGCAAATTCGTATGACAAACGATCGATTGGTTTCGGTTGCTTCTGTAGGTCAGGCTTCAGCCTGACTTCCGAAAAGAGGCCGGCTGAAGCCGGCCCCACAGAAGCCGGCCCCACAGAAGACGAAGATTGCTGCTCAGCTGCCGTTGCGCTTCGCGTACGTCAACGGCACCGCGGCCTCGGGCGACAGCACGCGGAAGGTGAAGCTTTCCTGCAGGTACAGCAGCACGGAGGTGCTGGTGTGATCGAGATAGCCGATCGAGAAATCCTGGCCGACCGACAGCTCGAAATCGCCGCCGCGCAGGCTCATGACGACGGCGCCGTCGGCGGCCGGTGCCCAGACGATCGGACCATCCAGCAGTTCGCGGACATGATCGATGATCGGATAGCCGCGCGAGGTACTGCGCGTCAGTCCGGTGTAACAACGCGGTCCGAGCGCGATGCCGTACGGACCGTTCACGCCTTCGCTGCGCAGGCGATGCGTCGCTTCGGCGACGATGTCGGGATAGCCCTCGAACGATTCCGGAATCGTCAGGCCGCGATCCGCACTCGCATCGAAGATGCCCTGGATTCGCGCCGCGTCATACCCCTGGAAAATCGCCCGATCCTCTGCGATGGCGGCGGCGCGCGCGGCATTGCGCACCGGATCGAGGTCGGGATCCCGGGCGCCGCGCCCGATCGCCTCGAGTTCCTCGCGCTGCACCTCGAACGGAATGCGGATTTCCACCAGCGGCTGCACCTGCCGCACGCGTGATGCCACGCCGTCCTGCAGCGGCGGCGAGAGTTTCTCTGCACGACCCAGCGAGATCGCGGCGCTGTCCCAGCCGAGCGGACCGTTGAAATCCACGAGCTGGCGTGCCGCCAGCAGCACTTTCAACGTGCGCGACGCTTCCGCGTCGATTTCCTTCCATGCATCGCCGGAGATCGGCGCGAGAGGGCGCAGCAGGTCGTTCATCGGAAATTCTCCGTCACTTGCGCAGGCTGCCGATGTTCAGACATCCGTCGGATGCGGCGCCGCCGGCATCGGCGCCGTGTTCCGCTTCGTGCTCGATCTGCAACAGCGGCTTGTCGGTGAACAGATACGTGCGCAGATGCTCGTCGAGCCTGGCATCGCGGCGGCGCAGCCATTCGAGCACCATGGCCGCATGCTCCTTCTCTTCGTCGCGGTTGTGCGCGAGCAGCGTCTTGAGTTCGGCATCGCTGGCGGCATCGATCCGCTGGTCGTACCAGTCGACGGCTTCGAGTTCTTCCATGAGCGAGGCGACCGCGCGATGACGGTCGATGGTTTCCGGACGCAGTTTCTCGGCGTCCTCGTGCAGGCCGGCGCTGCTGGCTGTCATGCGGGATTCCTCCGGTGCGGCGAGCCGACCGCATGATCGCGTATCGGCGTCCATCAACTCACTACGCATGAGCCCGTAGCGGGTTCCGGAGCAGGCCGCGCACTCCCATGCCCATTTCTTTGCATTTTCCGTGCTTGCCTGAACCCGGGCCATAAACTATTAGTGAGCCGTGTTCGAACTGCTGTTCACGCATCCGCTGTGGGCCTGGCGAACCGGCACGTTCGCCTTTGCGAGCGGATGGCCGCGCTGGGTTCTGTGGGTGTGTGTCGCTGCCGGCGCGGTCCTGATCGTCCTGTCCCTGCTGCGCCGGCGCAGCATCGGGGCCGGCAAGCTGGCGATCATCGGTACGCTGCAGGCGCTGTTCGTGGCGCTGTCGCTGGCCCTGCTGTGGCGTCCCGTTCTGCACGTCGAACGGGTGCGCGATCGCGAGAACGTACTGGCCGTCGCGATCGATGCTTCGGCCAGCATGGCCATCGCCGATGATCCCGGCGCCGATGCGCCGCAGTCGCGACTGCAGCATGCCGTCGCGGCCCTGCAATCCAATGCACTGGCGGCACTGCAGAAAAGTTTCGAAGTCCGGCTGTTTGCGTTTTCCAGTCGTACCGAATCGCTACCGTCGCTGGAATCCATGCCTGCGCCGGGCACGCAGACGCGCATCGGCGATTCGCTCGTGCAATTGCTGCAGACGGCCAGCAGCGTGCCGCTCGCCGGCGTCGTCCTGCTCAGCGACGGCGCGGAGAACGGCCAGACGCTGAGCGAAGAACGTCTGGCGGAAATCGCCGCCTTCGGCGTTCCCGTGCACACCGTCGGCGTCGGTGCGGAGAGCATTCCGCACGATCTGGAACTCGATCAGGTGCGGGTCGCACAGGTGGCGCCATCGGGCTCGACGGTGACCGCGTCGGTACGCATTCGACACGACGCGCCCGGTTCGACGCGACTGCGCGTCTACGATCACGACAGATTGCTCGCCGCGAAGGCGCTCGAGCTGCCCGCGACCGCGACGGTCAGCAGCCATCGCATCGAGTTTCCGGTGGGCGCCCCCGGCACCCACGATCTGCGCTTCACGCTCGATGCGCTCGACGGCGAACGGGACGTTCTCAACAACACGCGCTCGCAGGTGCTGTCGGTGCCGGTCGAGCGGCGCCGCATCCTGTACGTCGAGGGCGAACCGCGCTGGGAGTACAAGTTCCTGCGACGCGCGGTGGAGCCGGAACGTTCGCTGCAACTGACCAGTGCCGTGCGGACGACGCCGAACAAATACTTCCGGCAGGGCGTGCGCTCCGGCGACGAATTGCAGAACGGTTTTCCCGCGGATCCCGCCGAACTGTTCGCCTACGACGCCGTGATCATCGGCAGCTTCGATGCCGCGAACCTGTCGGTGCAGCAGCATCAGCTGCTGCGCCAGTTCGTCGATCGGCGCGGCGGCAGCGTCCTGCTGCTCGCCGGCAGCCGCGGCCTGTCGGCCGGCGGCTGGGAACGCACGGCACTGTCGCAGACCTTGCCCCTGCATCTGCCCGACCGTCAGGCACAGAGTTTCGTGCAGCGCACGGCCTCGGTCCGGCCGACGCCGTATGCGGCCGACTCGGCCATTACGCGATTCGACGCCGAACCGGCGCGCAATGCAGAGCAGTGGCAGAGCCTGCCGAAACTCGCCGACTACCAGTCGCTCGGCCGCCTCAAACCCGGTGCCATCGTCCTGCTGGAAGCGACCGCCGAACAGGGCACGGCACCGTTGCTGGTGTGGCAGCGGTTCGGCCAGGGCGCGACGTACGTGCTCGGCACGGCCAGTACCCTGCGCTGGCAGATGCGGCTCGCGCCGGACGATCAACGGCATGAACTGTTCTGGCGTCAGCTCGCGCATGCCATTGCCGACGGCGCAACGCCGCGCGTCACGCTGGCCAGCGAGAAAACCGTCTACGACGACGAACGCCAGATCCGCATGGAAGCCGAGTTACGCAATGCACGCTTCGAACCGATCGACGCCGCGCAGGTCGAACTGCTGGTCGCTCCCGAACGCGACGAACCCTTCAGGGTCCCCATGCAGCCCTCGGATGCCGGCCCGGGTCGCTATGTCGCGAGCTTCGATGCGCCCGCGACCGGGCTGTATCGCGTTGACATGTCTGCGCGCGCCCCCGATGGCGATCTGCAGTTCGCCACCGCGTACGTGCGTCGCAACGAAGGATTGCTCGAACACTTCGGGCTGCGCCAGGACAAGGCCGTCCTCGCGCGCATCGCCGCGATGACCGGCGGCCGCTACTGGAAACTCGACGAACTGGATCAACTCGCCGCCGCCATTCCCTATTCGCGCGCCGGCATCGTCGAACGGCAGACGCTCGATCTGTGGAACCTGCCGGTCGTGTTCCTCGCGCTGCTCGCGCTGCTCGCGGTGGAATGGCTGTTGCGGTTGAAGTGGGGGAGGCTGTGAGGAAGAAGGGCGACAGGCCACAGGCGACTGGCGACAGGCCGGAGGTCTGCGATACCCCCTCCTTCTCTGGCCTGTCGCCTGTCGCCTGTCGCCTGTCGCCCTCTATTGCCAGCCGCCTGTCGCCCTTCCTCCTGCTGTTTGCCAGCCTGACTCACGCGGCGACTCACTCCCTCATCATCAGCGGCCTCGGCGGCGAGTCCGGCTACGAGAAGCGCTTCGCCGAGCAGGCCGACCGGCTCGCGGGGGCGGCGCGCCAGCTCACTGGAACGGATGCGGATACGACGGTGCTGTCGGGAGCCGGAGCGGATCGCGAATCGGTACGGCGTGCGCTGCGCGAGCTGGCGGCGAAGGCCACGGCCGACGATGCCGTGATCGTCACGCTGATCGGCCACGGCAGCTTCGACGGTGAGCAGTATCGACTCAACCTGCCGGGGCCGGATCTCACTGCATCCGAACTCGCGACCCTGTTCGATGCGATTCCCGCCCGGCATCAGCTCATCGTCAATGCCACGAGCGCCAGCGGCGCGGCCCTGGACGCATGGAAGCGCGACGGACGCATCGTCATCGCGGCGACCAAGAGCGGCGGCGAACGCACCGCGACGCGCTTCGCCGAACACTGGGCGGCCGCGCTGACGACGCTCGATGCCGACGTCAACAAGGACGACATCATCACCGTCACCGAGGCGTACGACTACGCCACGCGCAAGGTCGCCGAATCGTTCAAGTCCGAAGCACTGCTCGCCACCGAGCATTCGAGAATGGTGGGCGCCGAACCGGCGCGCTTCCAGGTCTCGCGCATGGGCACTGCGGCGCGCGTCACGACCGATCCGGCGGTCAACGCGCTGTATGCCGAGCGCGTGCGCATCGAACGCGAACTCGACGGCGTCCGCGAACGCAAGCCATCGCTGCAGGCGGATGCGTACTACGACGAACTCGACGGCGTCCTCGTGAAACTCGCGCTGCTGCAGCGGCAGATCGATGCGGTGCAGCCGGAGGAAGTGCCATGAAGAGGATAATGGCCGCAAAAAGGCGCAAAGATCGCAAGGTCGGAAAAGAAAAAAAATTCTTTCTCTGGCCTTGCGATCTTTGCGCCTTTTTGCGGCCATTCGTCTTCTTCCTTGCTCTCGCCTCCACCACCGTCGCGCAGGCCATCGACTACGACCCGCGCCGCCCCGACGAACTGCGCGCCTGCGACGACAGTTATTACCGCGGGCGCGATGCCGAGGCGCGCGAGTGCTACGTGCGCCTGCTCAACGGCCCCTACAACTCGGTGACGCGCGCCGAAGCCGCCTGGCGCATCGGCGACCTGCAACGGGCCAACCGGTTCTTTCGCGAGGCCGTACGCAGCAATCAGCGCCTGATCCACGCGCGCGTTCGCTGGGCGCGGCTGTATCTCAGCACGCATCAATATGCCGATGCCCAGAAGCTGCTGGGCGAAGCGCTCGAACTGTCGCCCAACGATGTCTACGGCCGGCTGGCGCTCGCGCAGGTGTATGCGGACCGGTTCGACGGCGAAGCGCAACGCCTGATCGAGGCGCTGCTGCAGGAAGACGACGGGTTGTTCGAGGCGCATCTGCTCGCCGCACGCATGGCGCTGGAGGCCGGACGGCTCGACGATGCCGACAGGTCGCTCGATCGCGCGGCCAAGGCCGCAGACTCGAAACTGCCGCTGCTGGAACTGTACTCGGCGCGCGCCACGCTCGATCTCGCACGCGGTCGCGACAGCGCCGCCATGCTCAAGGATCCGTGGGTGATGCGCGCGCTCAACTACAACGCGCACTACGGTGCGGTATTCGAATCGCTGGCCCGATTCGAAGTCATGCGCCGTCGCTATGCCGAGGCCACGCCGTTGCTGCGCAAGGCCATCGAAGTCCAGCCGACGTTGTGGTCGGCGCACGCCGATCTCGGCGCCAACCTGCTGCGGTTCGGCGAGATCGATGCCGCGCGCGTGCATCTGCAGAAGGCGTACGAAGGCGATCCCTACAGCCCGACCACGGTCAACACGCTGCGTCTGCTCGATCGCGTCAATGAAATCGAGGTGACCTCCACGCGCTTCGCCTTGCCGTCCACGGCCACTGCGCCTGCCGCGGAAGTGGAGCTGCGGTTGCGACTGAACACCAGGGAAGCGGCGGCGCTGCAGCCGTATGTCATGGAGATCGCGCGCGACAGCATCGTCGCGTTCTCGCGGCGCTACGGCTACCGGCCGACGCGGCCGCTGACGGTCGAGCTGTATCCGAACCACGATGACTTCGCCGTGCGCGTCGCGGCGCTGCCGGGCATCGGCCTGCTCGGCGTGACGTTCGGCGATCTGGTCGTCATGGACAGTCCGTCGGGTCGCGCCACCGGCGACTTCCACTGGGGCACGACCCTGTGGCACGAGATGGCGCACGTCTTCACGCTGTCGATGACGGACAACCGCATTCCGCGCTGGCTGAGCGAAGGCATTTCCGTGTTCGAGGAATGGCGCACGGGGCCGACGCCCGGCGTCGTCATCACGCCCGACGTGATCGTGGCGATGCGCGAACAACGCCTGCTGCCGATCGCCGATCTCGATGCCGGCTTCATCCGTCCGCAGTATCCGAATCAGGTACAGGTCTCGTACGCACAGGCGGGCCTCGTCTGTCTGTTCATCGAACAGCGCTGGGGATTCGAACAATTGCCGGCGCTGGTGCGGCAGTTCGAGCGTGAGACGACGGCGCGCGAGGCCATCGAAAACACGCTGAAGGTGCCGGCGGAAACGTTCGATCGCGAGTTCCAGGCGTTCCTGCAGCAACGCTATGCCGGCGTGTTGAACCGCTTCGACGAATGGCGGCGTGCTGCGCAGGCGGCCAGCAAGGCCATCGAAGCCGAACGATGGGAAGACGCCATCGGCGCCGCGCGCACTGCCATCGAGATCCATCCCGAAGACGTCGCCGACGACAGCGCGTACCTGCTGCTCGCGCTCGCGAGCGACAAGAGCGGTCGTCGCAATGAAGCGATCGATGCACTGCTGCGCTATCGCCGCCTGGGCGGCTGGGAGCCCGCAGCGTTGCGCCAGCTGGCCGGCTGGCTCGTGCAGGCGAATCGCACTGCCGAGGCGACCGAGGTCCTCGCCGCCGTGAACTACGCCGATCCGCTCGATGCCGTACAGCACCGTCAGCTCGGCGAGCAGTGGCTGGCGGCGGGCCGGCCGGAAGAATCGTTGCGCGAGTTCCAGGTGCTGCTCGCGCTCGACAGTCACGATCCGGCGACGGCGCATTTCGGCATGGCGCGCGCGCTGCGTGCGCAGGGCGATCTCGTCGCCAGCCGCCGTCACCTGCTCGATTCGCTCGAAACCGCCCCCCACTACAAACCCGCGCAGGCCCTGCTGCTGCAGATGATCGAGGAGCGCAAGGAATGAAGACGTCGACACAAGAAGCCTCGGCCGTTGCGTCGCAGGTGCTGCCGGAGGAAGCCGCCGCGCTGGTGGAGAAATTCCACGCGCAGTTCGGCGCGATACGCAACGAAGTCCGCAAGGTGATCGTCGGGCAGGACGATGTCGTCGAGCATCTGCTGCTCACCTTGCTGATCGGCGGTCACTGCCTGATTACGGGCATGCCCGGTACCGCGAAGACACTGCTGGTGCGCACGCTCGCCGACGCGCTCGGGCTCACGTTCAAACGCGTGCAGTTCACGCCCGATCTGATGCCCACCGACATCACCGGCACCGACATCATCGAGGACGACATCACCACCGGCCATCGCCGCTGGACCTTCGTGCCCGGTCCGATTTTCGCCAACGTCCTGCTGGCCGACGAAATCAATCGCACGCCGCCCAAGACGCAGGCCGCGCTGCTCGAAGCGATGCAGGAACATTCCGTCACCGTGCGCGGCACGACGCATTCGCTGCGCCCGCCGTTCTTCGTGCTCGCGACCCAGAATCCCATCGAACTGGAAGGCACGTATCCGTTGCCGGAGGCGCAGCTCGACCGTTTCGTCTTCAACGTGCTGCTCGACTATCTCGACGAGAAGGACGAGGTGGAAGTCGTCCATCGCAACACCACGCGCACGCAGCTGCCGAAGATCGAGGCCTGCACCAGCGCCGAGGAAATCCTGCAATACCAGTGGCTGGTGCGGCAGGTGCCGGTCGCGGAGCAGATCACGCAGCGTGCGGTGCAGATCGTGCGCAACACGCGTCCGGCCGAGGCGGGCGCGCCGGAATCGGTGCGACGTTACGTGCGCTACGGCGCCAGCGTGCGCGCCACGCAGTTCCTGTGCCTCGCGGCCAAGGCGCGCGCGCTGATGCAGAACCGCTATCACGTCACCGAGGAGGACCTGCAGTTGCTGGCCTTGCCGGTGCTGCGGCATCGCGTGCTCACGAACTACCAGGCGGAGTCGGATGGGGTGACGGTGGATGCGGTGCTGAAGGATGTGGTGCGGTGAAGCTCGTGCTATTGCACGCCCCCACCCCAACCCTCCCCCGCTTCGCGGAGGAGGGGGCCGGATCTCTTTCCCTCCCCCGGTCGCCGGGGGAGGGCAGGGAGGGGGCACTCTTGTGAATGCCACTCGTCACCTGCTGTCACCGGAAACCCTCGCCAGTCTCGCCAACCTCGAACTGGTCGCGCGCACGGCGGTGCACGGCTTCCTCACCGGCCTGCATCGTTCGCCGCATTTCGGTTTCAGCCAGGAATTCCGCGAGTACCGCGCCTATGCCGAAGGCGACGATCCGCGCTTCGTCGACTGGAACGTCTATGCGCGCACCGACCGCACCTACATCCGTCGCTACGAGGGCGAGACCAACACGCGCCTCATGATCCTGCTCGACGCCAGCGCCTCGATGGGCTACGCCTCGCGCACCGGCGCCGTCAGCAAGCTGCAGTACGCGAAGTTCGTTGCCGCCGCGCTCGCCTACCTCGCCGCGCGTCAGCACGATCCCGTCGGACTCATCGTCTTCGACGACAAGCTGCGCGAGGTGCGTCCGGCGCGCAGCGGCAACCTGCAGGCGGTGATCCACACGGTGGATCAGGTCACCGCCGGCGGCGGCACCGATCTCGACGCGAGCTTCGCCGGGTTCCGCGAGCATCTGACCCGACGCAGTCTCGTCGCGCTCATCTCCGATCTGTACTGCAAGCCGGAGACGATGACCCGTGTCGTGCAGCCGCTGACCGCGCAAGGTCATGACGTGATGATCTTCCAGGTGCTCGATCCGCAGGAACTGCAGCCGCAGTGGGATGAATCGGTCGTCCTCGAAGACCTGGAAACGCAGACGCACCTCAATGTGTCGCCGGAGTTCCTGCAGCGACGCTATCGGCAGCGGCTGCAAGAACATCTCGACGGCCTGCGTTCCGTCGCCGCCGCGACCGGCGCGCACTACGCGCTGCTGCCGAGCGATCAGCCGCTGAACGACGCGCTGCGGCGATATCTGCTGTTGCGGCAGCGACGGAGTTGAGCAATGCGAAACGTTCACCGAACCCGCGCTCCCTCTGACCCCCTCCTCCGCGCCAGCGGGGAAGGGTTGGGGTGGGGGCCTCTCACTGTAGGGCCGGCTTCAGCCGGCCTGAAAACAGTCAGGCTGAAGCCTGACCTACAGAAACCCCCCATCCTGTCCTTCTCCCGCTGTCGCGGAGGACGGGACGAACCTTTCGGCCTCTCAGCACGATCGGTCCGCTGACCATGTTCCTCGCGCCCACGATCCTCGCCGGACTGCTCGCCATCGGCCTGCCGCTGTGGCTGCACCGCGTGGCGCGCGCGAATCCCACGCGCCATGCCTTCGCTTCGCTCATGCTGCTCGAAGCGAGCGAGACCCAGCGCACCGCCAGACGCACGCTGCGTTACTGGCTGCTGCTGGCGTTGCGCATCCTGCTGCTGATCGCGCTGGTGCTGGCCTTCGCCGGTCCGCTCGTATCGCCGCGCGCGGTGCCCGTCGTCAATCGCGATGCGCGACTGCACGCCATCGTGCTCGATACGTCGCTGTCGATGCAGTACGGCGATCGCTGGCAGCTCGCGCTGGATGAGGCGCGCGCGATCATCGACGCCGCCAGCCCCGGCGATCAGCTGCTGCTGGTCGACGCCTCCGGCCGAAAAATCCAGGTCGTGCACAACACCGTGCCGGCGAACCAGCGCGACACCGTGCGCGCCGCGCTGAGCGAAGTGCAGCCCGGCAACGGACGGCTCGACTATGGCCTGTTGATGTCCACCTCGAGCGCGTGGCTCGGCACCGCGCGATTGCCGGTGGAACTGCACCTGATCTCCGACCTGCAGCAGTCGGCGACGCCGCTGCGCTTCGCCGATCTCGAACCGCCGCCCGGGGCGCGACCGGTCTTTCACGATGTCGGTACCGGTCCGGCCGCGAACACGTTCATCGAAGACGTGCAGCGCGAAGGCGCCAATGAAGTGGCCGTCCAGGTGCGCACGTCGGCAACGACGGCGCTCACGCTCGAGGCGGTGCTGTCGATCGATGGCAACGAAGTGGCGCGCCGACCCTTGCGTATCGGCCCGGCCGCCGGATTGCCGGTATTGCGCGAAGGCGAAGGCAATCCACCTCCCGATCTGCTGGCGCAACCGATACAGCGTGAAGCGGCGCTCGCGCAGGCCCGCGTGCTGCTGCCCCTGCCTGAACTCGGCGTCAGCACGCATCGCATGGAAGTGCGGCTCGAACCCGCCGATGCCCTGCCGCAGGACGATCGGCACTTCGCCATGCTCGAACACGACGCGCCGCGCGTGCTCGTCGTCTCGCGCACGCAGGAAGCGGACGATGCCGTGTACGCGGCCGCTGCCATCGGTTCGCTCTCCACGCCGCGGCTGCGCACCGAACAGCGCGCCGCCCGCGAGATCGACAATCGCAATCTGCAGTCCTACGCCGCGGTCGTCGTGACCGACATGGCGGCGCTGAGCAGCGCGACCGGCGCGCGCCTCGATGACTACGTGCGCGCCGGCGGTGCGGGACTCGTCCTGCTCGGGCCGGGCATGAGCGAACAGCGCAGCGGCCTGCTGGCGGGATTCTCGCTGCGCGATGTGGTCACAAAGCCGACCCGCGTGGCGCGCGTCGACACGAGTCACCCGGCGCTGCGCGACGCGAACGGCTGGCAGGACGTGCATTTCCTGCGTCATCTCCAGGTGATGCCAGGCGAGCACGACACGGTGCTGATCGCCTTGCAGGATGGCGATCCCCTGCTGATCGAGCGCCGACTCGGCGCCGGCCGGCTGCTGGTGTTGACGACACCGCTGGCGCGCGACTGGAACGATTTCGCCACGCATCCGCTGTTCGTGAATTTCATGGCGCAGGCCACCCACTGGCTTACGGGCGCGGGTGCAGCAACGGCCAGCGCGCGCGTCGGTGCGGTGGTGATGACCGGATTGACCGCCGCGCAGGGCGGGCAGATATTCGATCCGCAGGGTCGGCGCGTGCTGAGTCTCGACGAAACGGCCGGCGCCGACCGTCTGATCCCGGAGCAGACCGGCTTCTACGAAATCCGTACTGGCGCAGGCGCCAGGTGGCTCGCCGTGAACAGCGACATCCGCGAATCGAATCTGGCTCCCCTGCCGGAACGCAGCCGGCAGCGCTGGCTGCAGATGCAGCGTCCGGCGGAGCCGCTGCGCATGGCGGGGACGACTGCGGCCGAGACGCCGCCGGCCCGCGTCTCTCTCGGCTACTGGCTGCTGATGCTGGCGATGGCGCTCGCGGCGGCGCAGATCCTGGCGGCAAATCATTTCCTCATCGTGCGCCGCGAGGTGCCGCGATGAGCGCCCGCGTCCGGCTGGAACAGTACCTCGGCGAGCTGCGCCGTCGCATTCGCACGCTTATATATGTGCGCGCCGCGGCGGTCGCGGCCGGCAGCGCGTTCCTGCTGGTGCTCGCACTCGTCTGGTGGCTGCAGCGCGACGGCTTCGGCGCCGATCTCGTCGCCGGTGGACGCATCGCGCTGATCGTCATCGTTGCGAGCCTCGCACTGCTGCTCACGCTGCTGCCGCTGCGGCGTTTGCGTCGCGACGATGGCGCGCACGAGTTCGAGCGTCGCCTGCCGGCACAGGGCGGACGCCTCCAGACTTATCTCGATGCGCAGCGCCGCGAAACGCAGGAAGGTCCCTCGCCGCTGACCGAACTGCTCGCCGCCGATGCATTGAAGGCAGAACGCGCGACACCCGCGCGCGCGGCGATTTCCGATACGCGGCTGTGGACGCACGCCGGCATCGTGGCCGCCGTTCTCATGGGACTCGCCTGCCTGCTGCTGATCGGGCCATCGTACTGGGGTTACGGCAGTCGTCATCTGCTGCTCGGCAGCGCCGTGCCGCGCGAGGCCGTGCCCCTCCGGCGCATCGCGGTGGCGCCGGGCGACGTCACCGTCCGTCGCAACAGCGATCTGACCATCCGCGCCGCGGTCGAAGGCTTCGATCCGGAGCACGCGCAGGTCATGGTGCGTTTCGACGACCAGCCGACCTGGGAACGCGCGCCGATGCAGGCCGTGCAGGACGGCGATGCCGTGCGCTGGGAGTTCAAGCTGTTCGCGCTGCGCGCGCCCTTGCATTACTACGTGACGGCGCAGGATCGGCGCGGCGAGGAACGAAGCCACGAGCACAGCGTCGGCGTGGTCGATCTGCCGAAGATCGAGCGCGTGCGGCTCACCTACCGCTATCCGCGCTGGACGGATCTGGCGCCCCGTACCGAAGACGTCTCGCGCGACATCCGCGCAGTGGCCGATACGCAAGTCGACATCGAAGTGTTCGCGAGCGCGCCGCTCGAGTCGCCGGTGTTGGTCATCGACGGCAGGACTGCGGATATGAAATCCACGGCACGCGGCAGCACGGGCACGCTCGAAGTGACGCAGCCCGGCAGTTATCACATCGGCGCGCGGGTCATGGACGAACTCGTCACGCTGACCGACGACTACCGCATCGAGATCATCGAAGACCAGAAGCCGACCATCGAGATCCGCAAGCCCGGGCGCGACTGGCGCGCGACCAGCATCGAGGAAGTGCCGGTCGCCGTGCAGGCGCAGGACGATTTCCGGCTGCAGCAGGTCGAGCTGCGTTACTCGGTGAACGGCGGCGAGGAAAGGACACGACGCATTGCGTCGGGTCAGAAACAGGCCGATGTCGAATCGCTGCTGCGCATGGAAGAACTCGGCCAGGAACAGCGGCGCGAGTCCGGTGATGAGCTGTTGTCGCCCGGCGATCTGGTGTCGTACTACGCGGTGGCGAAGGATCGCAGCCAGAGCGTCGAAACCGATCTGTTCGTGGTCCAGGTGCAGCCGTTCGAGCGTCGCTTCAGCGAAGGCCAGGGCGGCGGCGGTGGCGGAGGCGGCGACGCGAACGAGCAGGGCGCGATTTCCGAACGCCAGCGCGAGATCCTGCTGGCGACGTGGAACACGCAGCGCTCGATGCGTACGAACGCGCGCTCGCGTTCGCAACTCGAAGACAGCGCGAAGATGCTGTCGGAACTCCAGGTCACGCTTGCGACACAGGCGCGCACGCTGGCAGAACGCACGCGTGCCCGCGGCGGCGTGGACCAGGACGAACGCATCGCGAGATTCGTCGAAAGCCTGGATCGCGCCGCGGCCGTCATGGACCCGGCGGCGAAGCATCTCAGCGACTTCAAGCTCGACGACGCCATTCCGCTCGAACAGCAGGCGCTGCAGCAACTGCTGCGCGCGGAGTCCGCCTTCCGCGACGTGCAGGTCGCGATGCAGCGCGACCAGGCGCGCGGCGGTGGCCAGCAGGCGGCACGCAATTTCACGGAAATGTTCGAGCTGGAAATGGACGTCGACAAGAATCACTACGAGACGGAGTCGTCGCTTTCCCAGCGCAATGAGAGCGACGAACTGGACGAGGCGATCCGCAAGCTCAAGGAACTCGCCGAACGCCAGGAACGGCTGGCGCAACAGAATCGCCAGAACCAGTCGATGCGCGAGCAGCGCTGGCAGCAGGAACAGTTGCGGCGCGAGGCAGAAGATCTGCGCCGGCGCCTGGCTGAATTACAGCGTTCGCAGCAATCGCAGCAGGAACAGTCGCAGAACGGCGAGGCCGGCGAGCGCAGCGAACAGGGCAGCCGCTCGGCGATGGAGTCGATGCGCCAGGCGCTCGAAGACATGCAGGCCGCGAACAGCACTGCGGGCGACGATCGAGAATCGGCCGGTCGCTCGGCCGCCGAGGCCGGACGCAATCTGCGCCGCGCGCTGGAGCGCATGCAGCAGCCGCGCGGCGAGAGTCTTGCGGAGGAGCTGAACCAGCTCGCCGAGCGCGCCGAAAAACTCGTGAACGAACAGCGCGAAGTCGAAGCCGATCTGTATGACGCGCTCGGCGATGCGATGGCCTCTTCGCAGCAGCGCGGGCAGCTCGCGCCGGAACGCTCGCGCAAGCTGGTGGAGAGCAAGCAGCGCATGGCCGACGCAGTCGGCGGCATCCAGCAGGACATGCGCGCGGCGATGAACGATCACGGCAGCCGCAATCCCGACGCCGCGCGCCGTCTCGGCGAGGCGCTGGGCGAACTCGAAGCCGCGAATCTCAAGCATCGACTGGAGCGCAGCGCCATGGAAGTGCGCTACGGCCGCGCCCGCGACGCCGCGCCGCGCGAAGGACTCATCGCCGATGCGCTCGATGTGCTGGAGAGCAACTTGCGCGTCGTCGCGCAGATCGCCGCCAGCGAGCGCGAAACCTCGCAGGAAGGCGCCGATCCGCAGCGCCTGCTGGCCGAACTCGGCGAACTGCGGCGCGCGTTGCGCGAAGCGGGCGGCGCGGGCGAGTCGCCGCGAGGACAATCGTCGCAGAGCGGTGAAGCACAGAATGGTGAAGCGCAGAGCGGCGAAGGCGGTCCGTCGCCGCGGACGAGCGGTCTGACGGCCTGGAATCCGGGTGCGACCTCGGCGCCGCTCGAAGACGGTTCCGGCCAGTTCCGGTCGCGTGAAGCCGCAGAGATCGCCCAGCGCATCGAGGACATGGCGACACGCGCACAGGGATTGAACCTGTCGGCGGCAGACATCCAGGCATTGCGCCGCATGGCGCGCGAAGCCCGCGGACTCAACGGCCGCGCACTCGCCGATCGGCTCGCCGCGGTGACGCAGCTCGTCGATCGCCTCGAACTCGCCACGCTCGCGTCGCTGGAAAAATCCCGCAGTGCGCCGTCGGCGCATACCTCGGCAGCGATTCCCGATTCGCCCGAGTATCGCGAGGCAGTTGCCGAGTACTACCGCAGGCTCGGCGGCGCCTGCACCAACAGCGAGGGTGCGCGCGGATGTTGAAAGGCCGTCCCATCGCCAGTCTCGCGGTGCTGTTCGTCGCAGCGCTCGCCGCCGCCGACACCGACCTGCCCGGCGACGGCGGCCGTTCCGGCGAGTCGCCGGATCTGTCGAAGCTCAACTTCGTGCGCGCGATCTACAACAGCGAAGGCGGCATGGGCGAGGCGTACTACGTCTACGACGGCCGCTTCTGGGCGCGCTGGGAAACGGACTTTCCCGAAGGCGACGACAATTTCAGCCGCCGCCTCGCCACGCTCACGCGCATCGACGTCAATCCGAAAGCCGCCAGCCGCCTGCTGACCGCGCCCGATCTCGGCGACTTCCCGCTGCTGTACATGTCCGACCCCGGCTACATGGTGTTGTCGCGCGAGGAGATCGCCGCCTTCGCACGCTATCTCGCCAACGGCGGCTTCGTCTGGGTCGATGATTTCTGGGGCGATGCCGAATGGCAGCAGTTCGCGAACGTCATGCGCGAAGTGCTGCCCGGCCGCGAATGGCGCGTGCTCACGCCGGAGCATCCCATCTTCCACACCGTGTTCGATCTCAAGGAAATGCCGCAGATCCCCGCGCTGCCGTTCGCCAGTCCCGGCGGCGACACTGCCGAACCTGCGGGCGCCCACAAGTATCCCGCCGGTTCACTGCGCGAACCGCAGATGCGCGCCTGGCTCGACGACGATGGCCGCGTCATGGTCGTCGCCACCCACAACACCGATATCGGCGACGGCTGGGAACGCGAAGCCTACGGCGAGTGGTATTTCGAAACGTTCTCCACGCGCTCGTACATGATGGGAGTGAATGTAGTCACCTACGCGATGACGCACTGAGGAGGAATACACGGGTTTTCCCGCGCTGCTCACTCGTCATCAGGCAACCTGTCCGGACGCTGCAGCGTCTTCTTTTCCGCCGACGCGAGGCGGCGCTCCACCTTTTTCACATCCTCGGCTGGTGGCAGGCTTTCGGGGCGAATGCCGCGACTGAGCAGGGTCTGGCGCACGGCCTCGTTGTTGGTGACGTGCTCGCGGGAGATGGCGGGCTCGTTGCTCATCTGATGAACGCGGGTATTGTGGATCGTGATCTCGGTGGCGAAGTCCTTGGCCTTGAGGACGATGGTGGGGGCGAAGTCGGCCAGGGGACGGTTGTCCGGCACCTGCCACTGGGCTTTCATGGCCTGAGTGCTTTTGTTGAACAAGGCATGATCGCCCTTGCTGCGGATCACTGCGAAATCCCGATTGCCGCCGGTCTGTTCAAAAATGACCTGGGAAAGTTCCTTCTCGGTGTCCGACAGCTTGCGTCGTGCCTGCACCCGCTCCGTTTCCAGCAGGCGCTGTTCGATCAGCTCGGCCTTGCGCGTCTGCAAGGCAAAGTAGGTCTGCGCGAAGGCGATTTCCGGCTTTCTCGGATCGCCATTCTGGGCAATGAGATAGCAGGCGTAGCGGGTGAGCATCACGTCCTCGATTTCCCGCTGGCCGCCTTTGCCCAGATCGATCATTTTCCCGACGTCGGCAAAATGATCGGCAATGGCGTGACCGGACACCTCGCAGGCCGTCCTGGCCTTAGAAATCACGCTCTGGAAATTGTCCCATTTGCCATAGCCCAGCAGATGCTGCAGGTCGCGGGCCAGCCAGTATTCGATGCCGTTTTCCGTGCGTTGTGCATGGCCCTCGAAGGTGGCGGTCAGGGCATGAACTTGTTGTGCTTCCATGATCGTTGTCTCCTTACTGTTCGTACGCATTCAACCCGGCGATCTCACTCGTCTGGCGGCTTGTCCTTTCGCGCGCCGATCGTACCTTGTCCTGCGCAGCTGTGGCACGCGCCGGACTGAGATCAACGTATCGCATGTCGGCGAGCTATCGCTCAGCCGATCAGTCGCCGTGCCAGCAGGCTCTGCATGTCACGCCGGCCATCGGCGATCACGTAGATGACGACGCGCTTGTCGAGCACGCGATACCTGATGCGATAGGGTTTGAAGAAGACCTGACGATACTCGTCGATGCCCAGTGCACGCAGTTCCTTGGGCGCCGAGCCGCGTTCCGGTGTCGATGCCAGGTTTTCCGCCAGTTCCAGCAACCGATCGAGGACGTGGTCGGCGTTCGTTGGGGGCTTCGCCGTTCTGGGTGATGACGAGCGGTCTGCGTTGCTCGGCGAGCTCCTCCAGCACATCGGCGGCGTTGGCCTTCAGATAACTGATGGGCTTGATCTGGGTGGAATAGCGCATGCCGTGACTCCCGCGAATGCGGACTGAATATGGTCCGTAAAAGGTTCTGCGGCAAACGGCCGGCGGATTCCGGTCTGCGCCTCAGTTCAGATACCTGATCTCCACCTTGTCGATCGTGCCGTTGAACCGGAAGGGCGCGCGATCGAAATACGCCTGCGACACCGGCGAGTAATTGTCGACACCCACGTCGAAGGCATCGTTCGCAGTGAATGCCAGCGCGGCCGTGCGCGGCACGCGGGTCTTCGCCACTTCCTTGCCGTCGATACGGATGACGACGTCGGCGGCGCCGCGCGGCGCGGCGATGCGCGTTTCCACTTCGATCTTCACTTTTCCGGTCGGCAGCGGGGCCTGCGGTTCGAGGCGGGTGCGTTCGATCTCGAACAGGTTGTATTCGTACCCGAGCCGGCCCTTGTCGACCCACAGCGAGACGCCGCCGGAGAACGCGCCGAGCGCGTACAGCACGCCGGCGGAATCGGCGGCGAGATCGACATTCACGGTGACCAGGTTGCTGCGCGCGCCGAGCTTCGGTCCGGCGAATTCGGGCACGCCGGTCACGTCCTGCGTGTAGTGGAATTCGGTCGCGGGGTTCTGCGGCGCCGATTGCGGGCTCCAGATGACGGACCACAGGCCGCCGCCGATCGGATAGGCGAGATTGTTCTTCGCTTCGCGATCGAACAGCTGCTTCAGCTCGGCGAGCTTCTGCGGATGCTTCGCCGCGAGATCGGTCGACTGCGAGAAGTCCTCGTTCAAGTTGTAGAGCGACCATGGGTCGTTGGAGGGATCCCAGGTCTGGATACCGGCCGGCAATCCCGCGACCCACGGCGTGCGCGGTCCCCACGCCGCGGCGTACCAGCCATCGGGCGAATAGATGCCGCGATCCGCCATGCACTCGAAGTATTGCGCCTGCTTCTGTCCCGGCGCCTGCGCGCTGGCGAAGGTGTATTTCATGCTGACGCCATCCATGGGCTGCTGCGTCACGCCGTCCACCGTTTGCGGCGTGCGGATGCCGACCACGTCGTAGATCGTCGGCACGACGTCATTGACGTGATGGAATTGCGAGCGGGGCGTCTTGTCCGCTGCGATCTTGCCGGGCCACGAGATGGCAAGCGGCGTGCGCGTGCCGCCGAAGTGGCTCGCCGTGAGCTTGGTTCCCTGATACGGCGTCGAGCCGGCCCACGCCCAGCCGGCGTGATACATGTTGTCCGTCTTGTTGCTGCCCAGCGCATCGAGTCCGCCGAGCCCTTCGAGCGCGCGCAGGTGATCCCGGATCTGCGTGGGAATGCCGTTCTGCGCCAGCAGTTCGCTGATGCTGCCGTTCTGGCCTTCGGCGCTCGAACCGTTGTCGCCCCAGACGTAGAGCACCAGCGTCCGGTCGCGAATGCCGAGCCGTTCCAGTTCGTCGATCAGCCGGCCGGCCTGCGTATCCGCGTGCTCGGTAAAGCCGGCGAAGACTTCCATCAAGCGGCGCTGGAACGGTTTCTCATCCTCGGGAATATCGGCCCAGGCGGCCAGTGTCGCGGGCCGCGCCGTGAGTCGGGTATCGGCCGGAATCCAGCCCAGCTTCTTCTGGCGCGCAAAGACTTCCTCGCGCATCGCATCCCATCCCTGGTCGAACCTGCCTTTGTACTTGTCGGCCCACTCCTTGAAGATGTGATGCGGTCCGTGCGACGCGCCGGTCGCCCAGTACATGAAGAACGGCTGCTCCGGCGCGATCGCGTTCTGCCGGCGCAGCCAGCTCACCGCGTCATCGGTCATGTCGTTGGTGAAGTGATAGTTCTGTTTCTCCGGCGTCTCGACGCGCGTCGTGTTGCGTACCAGCGCCGGTTCCCACTGCGACGATTCGCCGGCGAGAAAGCCGTAGAAATAGTCGAAACCGACCAGCCGTCCGGCGGGCCATCGATCGTATGGTCCCTGCGCGGTCGTCTGTTCCGCGGGGGTGTTGTGCCACTTGCCGAAGGCAGCGGTGTTGTAGCCGTAGTAGCCGAGCACTTTGGCGACGGACGCTGTCGTGGCGGGCCAGTGCCCCGTGTAGCCGTCCCAGTTGTTGGCGAGTTCGGCGATCTGGCCGAAGCCAACGCGATGATGATTGCGGCCCGTGAGCAGCGCCGCGCGCGAGGGCGAACACATCGCCGCATTGTGGAAGCGGTTGTAGACGATGCCGCTGTTCGCGATCCGCGTCAGCGTCGGCGTGTGGATCGGACCGCCGAAGGTATCGGGCAACGCCGGCCCGACGTCGTCGAGCATGATGATGAGGACGTTGGGTGCGCCGGCGGGCAGGTGACCGGTGTGCTTCGCGGTCTTGTAGACCGATTGCGCGATCGTCGGGCCCGCCGTGCTGGCCGATGCAGGCGCAGGAAACGGCAGGTCCTGCTGGGCCAGTGCGACTGCCGGCAGCAGCAGGACCAGAATGCATACGGCAGATCGAAGGCGACTCGACATGGTGCGTCTCCCGTGTTCCCGTGCAGGACCGCGTAACGCGGCCAGTGTTCGTTGACATTTCATCCGGCAACCGAGAGTTGACTGCCGGCCCGCTGTTCGAATTGATGTCGGATCGCGCGTGGCGCTGCGATCCGCGGCGGAGTATCGGCGCCGGCACCTGGAACGACGATGCGTAGAACGCGCAGCCGTGTGCGTATCTCTTCCGCGAACAGCCGCCCAGGGTGATGACGCGCACCGGCGCTTCTCTTACTCTGGCCAGCAGACCAGAGACCAGCAGGCCAGCCGCCCTCCCATGTCCATCGTCAATCTGCGCAAATACAAACAGAAGCGTGCCGAAGGCAGGACGCTGTGCACGTCCGGTTTCCACAAATGGGAGACGCTCGGCGAACGGCGGTTCGATGTGAAGCAGGGCAGGCTGGTGAGCGCGGAGCGCTGCCGGCGCTGCGGCGTGGAGCGGGCGAAGCTGACGTAGCTGCTGCTTGCTGTGGGGCCGGCTTCAGCCGGCCTGAAAACAGTCAGGCTGAAGCCTGACCTGCAGAAGAACTGCACCTCCCAGGCTTACGCCGTTGTCAGCACACCGTCAGTCTGGAGCGCAGGGTGGCCGCGTCCGGCAGTACGACGTAGAGTCACGCCGGGCGAACCGTCGTCCGGCCGAATGAAGCGATGCAATGAAGGTGCTGATTGTCGAAGATGAGCCGAAGACGGCGGATTATCTGCAACGCGGACTGACGGAGCAGGGCTACACCGTCGATGTCGCGCGCGACGGGCTGGACGGCCAGCACAGGGCGCTCGAGTACGACTACGACGTGATCGTGCTCGACGTGATGCTGCCGAAGGCCGACGGCTTCGCCACGCTGAGCGCCGTGCGCACGCGCAAGCAGACGCCGATCATCATGCTGACGGCGCGCGACGGCGTCGACGATCGCGTGCGCGGCCTGCGCGAAGGCGCGGACGACTACCTCGTCAAGCCGTTCTCGTTTCTCGAACTCGTGGCGCGACTGCATGCGCTCACGCGCCGCAATCGCGGCCAGGACGCCACGCAGCTCTACGTCGGCGATCTGCACATCGATCTGATGGCGCGCAAGGCCTGGCGCGACAACCGGCGGCTCGATCTCACCGCCAAGGAATTCGCGCTGCTCGCGGCGCTGGCGCGGCGGCACGGCGAAATCCTCTCGAAGACGACCATCGCCGAACTGGTCTGGGGCGTCGACTTCGACAGCGACGCCAACGTGGTCGAAGTGGCGATCAAGCGGCTGCGCGCCAAGATCGACGGGCCGTTCGCCACGCCGCTGCTGCACACGATCCGCGGCATGGGCTATGTGCTCGAAGTACGCGAGTCGAGCGGGCGGGCATGACGCTCTCCATCAGCCGTCGCCTGGCCGTGATGTTCGCGATCTCCAGCTTCGTGCTGCTCGCGCTCATCAGCGTCGCGCTGCACGAACTGCTGGAACGCGATCTGCTGCGGCATCAGCGCGCCGAACTGAACACGCGCCTGGAAGTGAACCGTCCGCTGATCGTCAAGACCGTGCGGGCCGAAGACTGGACGCACGTGCGCAACAAGTTCGAGGCCATGACGCCGGCCGACGGACGCATCGAGTACCGCATCCTCAGCGACGATCCGCGCTTCACGTATGGCGATCCGCTGCCCGCCGGCTTCGTCGCCGCCGAAGGCTTCGGCGTACTGGCCGAAGGCGATCGCGAGCCGCCGCGCAAGACGCTGGTCCGCACCGTGCCGGGCAATGGCGAGCGTCCCGACGTGCGGGTCATGGTCGCGGCCGATTCCACGCCTTTCATCGAGACGCTGCAGGTGTTCACGCTCTGGCTGGTGGCGCTGGTGGGCGGCGGTACGATCATCGCGGCGCTGCTCGGCTACTACATCGCACGGCTCGGCCTGCGGCCGATGCAGCGGCTGTCGCTCGAAGCGCAGTCGCTGATGCCGGAACGGCTGTCGACGCGCCTGCAGCCGGCGCACCTGCCGGAAGAACTGGCCGAGTTCACCGATTCCTTCAACGGCGCACTGGACCGGCTCGAACGCGCCTATCAGCAGCTCGAAGCCTTCAATGCCGACGTGGCGCACGAACTGCGCACGCCCCTGACCAATCTCATCGGCCAGACGCAGGTGACGCTGTCGCGCGAGCGTGGCGTCGATGAACTCAAGGACATCCTGTATTCCAATCTGGAAGAACTGGAGCGGCTGCGCGCCATCGTCAACGACATGCTGTTCCTGGCGCGCGCCGATCGCGGCGAACTCGCGCGGCACCGCGTCGAAGTCTCGGTGGCGAAGGAAGTCGAACGCACGGTCGAGTTCATGGAGTTCCTGCTCGAAGACGCCGACATGAGCGTGCAGGTGGAAGGCGACGCGCGCGCCTGCATCGAACCGTCGCTGCTCGGACGCGCCATGACGAACCTCCTGCAGAACGCGATCGAACACGCCGAGCGCGGCGCGCAGATCACCGTGCAGGTGGAATCGCGCGCCGATCACGCGCGCATCGCCGTTCGCAATCCCGGCAGCATTCCGCAGGAAGCCCTGCCGCGACTGTTCGATCGCTTCTATCGCGGCGACCGCGCCCGCAGCGGCGGCGGCGAGAATCACGGCCTCGGCCTCGCCATCGTCAAGGCGGTCGCCGCGATGCACGGCGGTGCGGTGTTCGCGGCCAGCGACAACGGCATGACCACGATCGGTTTCACCGTCCAGGGTCCCTGATTCTTCCTGATCCTGTGAACTGCATCGCGCTTCGTTCCGCGGCGCCCGGTGTGGGCGGCGGCGTTGTGTATTACATTGCCGCGATGACTGACGTCAGGAGGACGGCATGATCGCTGGCAGAGACTTCTTCGTGAAATTCCCGATTCCGGTTGGCGCGTTGTGCGCAGGCGCCCTGCTGCTCGCCGGTTGCGGCGGGCAGAGCAGCTCGCAGAAAGGCGCGAGCAGCAATGGACAGAACGGCAGCACGGTGTCGTACTCCGCCGGCGTCTATCCGACCTACAAGGGACTGGCGAATCTCTGCGCCGCGCCGCGTTCGGGCAGCAGCCCCGTCACCGGCCAGGCCTATCCCGACAAGCCGGGCTCGATCGCCGCCGAGAACAACTGGCTGCGCTCGTGGAGCAACGACACGTATCTCTGGTATCGCGAATTGCCGGATCTCGATCCGCGTGCGTACAACGACACCGAACAGTTCTTCGATCTGCTGAGGACTTCGCAGGTCACGGCGAGCGGCACGCCGAAAGACAAGTTTCACTTCACCTATCCCACGGAGGTCTGGGAGTCGCTGTCGCAGTCCGGCGTGTCGGCGGGTTATGGCGCGCAGTGGTTCCTCGTCGCGGACCGGCCGCCTCGCGAAATCCGCGTCGCCTACGTCGAGCCCGGCTCGCCGGCCGCTGCACAAGGCGTGCAGCGCGGCGACACCGTGTTGCGGATCGATGGCGCAGATGCGGTGTCCGGCAACGACGTCGACACCCTGAACGACGGACTGTTTCCGGAGAACATCGGTGAAGCGCATCAGTTCGTGATGCGGTCGGCCGCTGGTGTGCAGCGCACCGTATCGATGACTTCCGCGAGCATCACCTCGGTCCCGGTGCAGAACGTCAAGGTGATCAACCCGACCACCGACCGCATCGGCTACCTGCTGTTCAACGACCACATCGCCACGGCGGAAGCGCAGCTCATCAGCGCAGTCAACACGCTGAACGTCACGGGCATTTCCGAACTGGTGCTGGACATCCGTTACAACGGCGGCGGCTATCTCTACATCGCAAGCGAGCTGGCTTACATGATCGCCGGCCCGAGCCGCACCAATGGCAAGACATTCGAACGCCTGACCTTCAACGACAAGTATCCGAACACCGACCCGGTCACGGGTGAATCGCTGGCGCCCATGCCTTTCTTCGACGACTCCGATGCCGGTGCCGCGCTGCCGACACTGAATCTCGGTCGCGTCTATGTACTGACGGGTTCCGGCACCTGCTCGGCGAGCGAGTCGATCATCAACGGCCTGCGCGGTGTGGGTGTCGAGGTCATCCAGATCGGCGGCACGACGTGCGGCAAGCCGTACGGTTTCTACGCGACACCCAACTGCGGCACGACGTACTTCACCATCCAGTTCAAAGGCGTGAATGCCATGGGCTTCGGCGACTACACCGATGGCTTCTCGCCGGAGAACGTCGTTGGCAGCGCCGGCACCGAAATTCCCGGCTGCGCGGTGCTGGACGATTTCACTCATGCACTCGGCGACGTCGGCGAAGCGCGCCTCGCTGCAGCATTGCAACACATCGGGACCGGCAGCTGCCCGACACCGCCATCCGGTCCGGTGGTGCTCGGCAAGACGCAGTTCGGCGCAACGCCAAGCGAAGGCTACCTGCCTCGTTCGCCGCTGCGCGAGAACCGCATCCTGCGGCACTGAGAAGGGTCTCCTTCTTCCTCTTCCTCTTACTGTGGGGCCGGCTTCAGCCGGCCTGAGCTGTAGCGGCCGGCTGAAGCCGGCCCCACAGGCGGAGCACTGCTTCCTACTGGCAAAGCTCTCCGCCGCCCGCACTCTCGCGGGCGCCGAAACTCCACAGCGTTTCCACGTCGAGCTGCAGCGCACCGGAGGTCGTGTCGACGGTGTGACGCCACGCGACTACGTCGATGCGGTCGCAGCCGGCAGAGATTCCGCCACGTTCCAGATTCGCCATGACCAGCGTGTGCGTCAGCGTCGCGGCCGCGGCCGTGCCGCTGCTCTTGAGCACGACGTGGCCGAAGTTGTTGTAGCCCGTGAACTGCCACAGGTACTCGGACAGCGTGCGCAGCTCTTCCGCGACCAGCGGGCGCAGATTCAGTTGACCGGCCGAGCCTTCGGGAGCGCGCAGGTCCGCGGTCGCGCGGTTCAGATACGCACACTTGAATACGCGCTCGCGCAGATGGAAATCCGGATCGCCGGAACGGCTGCGCGCGAATTCGAAGTAGCGCGCGTCGTCGTCGGTCGCGACGAGGTCGGCATACTGCGCAGCCTGCTGCGCGCTGGTTTCGGACCAGTCGAGTGCGATGCTCCAGTCGTCCGTGCACAGCTCGTGCTGCGGCAGCGGCGCGGACAGCGACGGATCGATGTCCGTGTTCTTCAGATGCACCGTCGATACGTGGTCCTGACCCGACGGCCGGGTTTCCTGATAGAAGCCGGCCGGCGTACGCGGCGTGCCCGCGTACAGAAGCTGCGCGATCTGCAGATCCGACTGTGAGACGGCACGCGGTGGCGCCACCTGCGCGGGACTCGCGGGCGCGTCGCTGCTGCCGCCACCACCGCCGCAACTGCTGAGCAGCAAGGTGGCGACGAGCGTGCCTGCGGGCAGTCGTAGCAGTCGCGGCGACACGGACACGTACGTTCCTCGGGATGAATGACGCGGCGATGCGTGTTGCGTCGCCTGAGTCAGATATCGTCCGGAGGACGGAGGGCTTGAGGGATGATGCCTCTTCCTGTGGGGCCGGCTTTAGCCGGCCTCTCAAGAGTCAGGCTGAAGCCTGACCTACAGAAGAGGGCAGGTCCTTTACGTAACGTCCGTCGTTTTGTTGACGCCCAGGAATTCCGGCGTGAGCACCGGATCGAGAATCCGGCGCCGGCTGTCGAGCGAGAGTTCGTCCCAGCGCACCTTGTGCACGGCCTGGCGGCGCAGTTCGCTTTCCAGCACGCGACGTTCGCCGGACTGATCCGCCTTCGGTGCCCGATCCGGCAATCGCCGCGTATCGCCCTGACGCAGCAGTTCATCCACCGCCGCGAGCACGGTGTTGTTCTGGGTCAGCGCGCCATGATTCTCGGCAACGAACCACGTTCGCGCGCCGCGCCATCGCGCGAGCGGCAGCGGCACGGTGCCATCGCCATCGCGCCGCACCGTGAATGCGAATTCCTCGTCGTGCACGTCCGCGGCCACCACGGTTTCCTGGCTCGTGCCGGCGATCAGCAGGCAGCGTTCGTCGGCGTCGGCGAGATGCGAGCGCGACTGACGCGAGCGCGCGAGCAGCGAGGGTTGCGGCACGAGTGCATCGCGCGGCCAGGAGGCAGGATCGAACAGCGGCTCGGGCAACAGTTCATACAGTCCCGGCAGCGTCCGGAACACATCGCGCGCCAGTTCTTCGGCAGTGTGATGCTGATCGAGTGCGGCGATCTTGCGCACGGTGGGATAGACGGCGCGCAACGCGAGCAACGGCGCGTAGGAGCCGTGATTCGGCGCGCCGAGCTGCACCAGCCGTTCGATCCGGTCGTGCGAGTCCTGCGCCATCGCGGCGCGCGCCACGAGTCCGCCCATGCTGTGCGCGACCACGAGTACCTTGCGATCGGCGCACTGTTCGACGGCCTGCAGGAATTCGCGGCCGAGTTCGACGAGATCGCGCCGCCAGTCGAAGGGATGAAACACCGGCCGGAAGCCCGCGATCTCCAGCGACAGTTTCAGCTTGAGATAGCCGGGCAGCATGATGCCGACGGCGCGCAGCGACGGCGATCCGGGCAGCGCGAGACTCGACAGCGAGCCCGCGCCGACCGCGCCGGGATGCAGCCACACCAGGCCCACGGGCGTGGTGCCGACGTCGGCGAGCCGCGAGCCCATGATGCCGGGCAGAATGAAGACGCGCTGGCCGCGTTCGTCGCGGCGGATGGCGGCGAGCCGCGCCAGATGACTCAGCTCGCGATAGGCGACATCGCCGAAGTAGGCGCCGAGCAACACCGCGTGCGCGCCGGTGCGCAGCAGGGCAACGATCTGTTCGTCGTGCAGGTCGCTGATGTCGGGCGAGGGCGCGGTCATTGCGGCGCGTTCACCCGCGCGCTCACCGCAATTTTTCCGGCGTGCTCGAACTCGAAGGTCACCGGGATTTCGCCGCCTGCGGCAATCGGCTCATGCAAGCCCATGACCATGAGGTGCATGCCGCCCGGCGCGAGCTGCACGGGCGTACCGGCCTTCAGTTCCAGCCGCGTGACCGGACGCATCTTCATCATGCCGTTCTCTTCGCTCGTTGCATGCAGTTCGACCCTGTCCGCTGCCGGCGTCCTGATTCGAATCAATACATCATCGCGATCGGCGATCAGCTCGCCGTAGATCGCCACGACGGCGGCGCCCGGCGGTGCCGCGGGCGACCATGCATCGCGAACCGTCACTGACGGCCCCTGTGCCTGGCCGCAGCCATGCAGCGCGATCAGCGCAAGCGCTGCCATCAGCAACGATCGGCGAGGCTTCATGGTTTCATCCTTTCAGGGTCGTGCGGATGACTTCGCACACGGCATCGATCGCTTCGGATCGCGCGCTGCTCTTGCGCCATACGGCGCCGACCGTCCGCGTCGGCACCGGCCGCGCGAAGCTCTTCACCGTCAATCCGTGACCCGAACCAAACGGCCCTTGCGTTGCCAGCTCCGGCAGCAGCGTGATGCCGAGCCCTGCGGCCACCATCTGGCGCAATGTTTCCAGGCTGGTGGCGCGATAGTCGTCGTTCTCCTTCACGTCGATGTGGCTGCAGACGTCGAGCGCCTGATCGCGCAGGCAATGCCCGTCTTCGAGCAGCAGCAGGTTCTCGCCGGTGAGGTCGTCCAGTTTCACGTTCGGCTTCTTCGCCAGCGGATGCTGGTTCGGCACGGCGACGGTGAACGGCTCTTCATAGAGATCGCGCGTTTCGAGCCCGTCGTGGGGCACGGGCAAGGCCAGGATGCCGAGTTCGATCTCGCCGTCGCGCAGCCGGTCGAGCAGGGGCTGCGTCTGGTACTCGTACAGCATCACCTTGAGCTGCGGCAGCTGCTTGCGCAGCTTGCGCGCCACCAGCGGCAGCAGGTACGGGCCGATGGTGGGAATCAGTGCGACCTTCAGTTTCCCCGACAGCGGATCGTGTTCATTGCGCGCCAGCGACACGATCTCATCGCTTTCCTGCAGGATGCTGCGGGCGAGCGGCAGGATCTTCATGCCGGTTTCCGTCAGGGTCACCTTGCGCGGCTGACGTTCGATCAGCTGCACGCCGAGATAGTTCTCGAGTTTCTTGATCTGTGCCGACAGCGTCGGCTGGCTGACGAACGACCGCTCGGCCGCCTTGCCGAAATGACGGGTGTCGGCCAGGGCCACGAAGTAACGAAGATCGCGCAGGTTCATGAGTGCGGGGACCGGACCATGGGGCGGGGCATGATGCCACGCAGCCTCCAATAGTCATAGGCTATCGAATGGGGGCAAGCCATCGACATGCAAGAGCGGTCTTGCATGCACGACACATGCTGAAGACCGCAGCAGCCACGCGCAGGTTGCCCTTATATACTTGGCCGCATGCCCCGAACCACGAGATTGTCGGCTGGTGTGGTGGTTGCGCGAGAAACCCACGACGGCTGGCGCTTCCTGCTGTTGCGCGCCTTCAATCATTGGGATTTTCCCAAGGGAATGGTCGAGGCCGGCGAGGAGCCGCTGGCGGCCGCGATCCGCGAAGTGCGGGAGGAATCGCTGATCGACGATCTGGAATTCATCTGGGGGCGGGATCACACCGAAACCGGTCCCTACAGCCGCGGCAAGGTGGCGCGCTACTACATCGCGCGAACCCGCACGGTCGAAGTCACGCTGCCGGTGATCGAGGAGCTCGGGCGTCCCGAACACAACGAATACCGCTGGGTCGACTTCGACGGCGCATTGAAACTGGTGTCGCCGCGCGTGGAGCCGGTGCTCGAATGGGCGCGCGACAAGATGGACGGCAGCACACATCGCGCCGACTGAAGAGGTGAGGATTGAAACGGATCGTCGTGGTGGGCGCCGGATTCGCCGGGCTCAATGCAGCGCGTCGCATGCGCCGGCTGAAAGAGGTCGATATCACCGTCATCGATCGCGAGAACCATCACCTGTTCCAGCCGCTGCTCTACCAGGTGGCGATGGCGGCGCTGAGTCCGGCGGAAATCGCCGCACCGATCCGCAGCCTGCTGTCGCGCGGCAATGCGCGCGTGATCAAGGCGAGCGCCGAACGCATCGACATCGCAGGTCGCGTCGTCGTGACGGACTGCGGCGAATTTCCCTATGACTATCTGCTGCTCGCCTGCGGCGCGCAGCACGCGTACTTCGGTCGCGAGGACTGGGAGCCGCATGCGCCAGGCCTCAAGAACCTGCCGCAGGCGACCGAGATCCGCCGTCGCGTACTGGAAGCGTTCGAAGCGGCCGAGCGCGAGAACGACATCGCGCTGCGACGGCAGCACCTCACCTTCGTCGTCGTGGGCGGCGGACCGACGGGCGTCGAACTCGCCGGCGCCATCGGCGAGATGAGCCGCTACACGCTGGCGCGCGACTTCCGCACCATCGATCCGCGTCAGACGCGCGTCATCCTGGTGGAAGCGGGCCCACGCATCCTGCCGTCGTTCGCTCCAAAGCTCGCCGCGCGCGCCATGCGCGATCTCGAATCCCTCGGCGTGCAGGTGTGGACGTCGGCGCGCGTCACGAACGTCACGGCGCAGGGCGTGACGATCGGCAACGAACAGGTCGCCGCATCCACCGTGCTATGGGCTGCGGGCGTGCGCGCCGCCGACATCGGCCGCACGCTGGGTACGGCGGTCGATCCGGTAGGTCGCGTCGTCGTGAAGGACGATCTCACGCTGCCGGAGCATCCCGAAGTCTTCGTGGCCGGCGATCTCGCGCACTGCAATGGCGAGGACGGCAAGCCGCTGCCGGGCGTCGCGCTCGTCGCCATGCAGCAGGGCATCTACGCCGCCGACATGATCCGCAATGATCTGCGCGGCAAACCACGCACGCCGTTCCGCTATCGCAATCTCGGCCAGCTCGCGACCATCGGCCGCAGCCGCGCCATCTGCGAAATCTTCGGCATGAAACTCTCGGGCTGGCTGGCGTGGTGGGTCTGGCTGCTCGTACATATCTATCGACTCAGCGGCTTCCGCAACCGCATCATCGTGCTGGTGCAATGGGCCTGGTCGTACATGACCTTCACGCGCGGTGCGCGGCTGATCGTCGGCAAGGAATGGCAGGCCTATGCTCCGCACGAACCCCGACAGTAATCGACGACGAGAGAATCCATGAAATATCCCATCGCCCATGAAGAGACAGACGATCGCGGTGCCTTCTACATCGAGCAGGAGGGCAAGAGAATCGCCGAGATAACCTACCGCCGCACGAATGCTGCGCTGATCGACATCGATCACACGATCGTCGACCCGAGCCTCGGCGGGCAGGGTGTCGGCCGCAGCCTGCTCGATACCCTCGTGCAGTGGGCCCGCGCAACGCAGACGAAGGTCACGGCAACCTGTACGTACGCGAAGGCGCAGTTTGCCAAGGATGCGTCGATCCGCGACGTGCTTTCCGCGTAGCGCGGTATCAGCCCTCGGAAAGCAGAGCCGCAGGAAGCCAGAGAGGCCGCAAAGACCGCAAAAAAGAACTGACAATTGCTCGGGAAATTCTTTTATGCGGTCTTTTGCGGCTCTCTTGCTCTTACTCTTCAATCCCTGAAATTCGTGAACTGCATCGGCAGTTCGAGCTGTGCCTTGCGCACCATCGCGATCACGGCCTGAAGATCGTCGCGGCTCTTGCCGGTGACGCGCACCTGCTTGTCCTGGATGGCGGCCTGCACTTTCAGTTTCGAATCCTTGATCAGGCGCTGCACCTTCTTGCCCAGCTCGGTGTCGATGCCTTCGCGCAGCGTGACGATCTGCTTCGCGGTCGAACCGGTGACGACGGGATCGTCGACCTTCATGCATTGCACGTCGACGCCGCGCTTGCTGAGCTTCAGGCGCAGGATGTCCAGCATCTGCTTGAGCTGGAAGTCCGACTGCGCGGACAGCGTGATGACGAGATCCTTGAGTTCGAACTTCGCGTTGGTGCCCTTGAAATCGAAGCGCGTGCCGACTTCGCGGCTGGCCTGGTCGAGCGCGTTGGCGACTTCGTGGGCGTTGAGTTCGGAGACGATGTCGAAGGAGGGCATGGCGGTAGGGGATCGTTGAGAGTGGAGGGTTTCAGAAGACGATGCGTCGACCGTCGCGGCTGCTGCGGCGTGCGGCTTCGATGAGCTCCAGCATGTTGCGCGCCTCGTCGGCAGCGACCGGCGCGGCAGTGCCGCCGGCGATACTCTGCCTCACGGACTCATAGAATGTCAGCCAGCGGCCGCGTTCGGCGGGGATGGTTTCGCGCTGCGACGACGTGGTCGACAGCAGCGTGCCCCATTGCTCCCGCGGCTCGATGCCGAAGCCCTCGTCGAGCGGCGTCATGCCGGCGCGGAGCTGATCTTCCTGCGGATCCAGGCCCTGCTTGAGATAACTCGCCTGCATGCCGTGGATGCAGTAACGGAAGTCGCCGGGACCCGCGAGCGAGCCGACGCCGAGCGAGATGCGCAGCGATCCCTTGCCCATCAGGATCTCGAAGCCGTCGTCGACGACACCTGCCTGGCGCTGCACGAATACATCGGCCTGCAGCCAGTCGGGTCGACCGAACAGGCACAGCGCCTGATCGATGAGGTGCGAACCCAGGTCATACAGCATGCCGCTGCCGGGTTCGTCGCGTTCACGCCAGCGATCGGCGATCGCGGGACGAAAGCGATCCCAGCGCGCGCGGAAGGAGACGATCTGTCCGAGCCGCTGCGCCTGCAGCAGTTTGCGGATCGTCAGGAAATCGCTGTCCCAGCGCCGGTTCTGGAATGCCGCGAGCATCAGCCCGCGCTCGCGCGCGAGATCGGCGAGCGACTGCGCTTCGGTCGCGGTGATGCTGATCGGCTTGTCGACCACGACATGTTTGCCGGCGAGCAGGGCGCTGCGGGCCTGCGGCACATGCAGGGGATTCGGTGACGCGATGACGACGAGATCGATGTCGTCGCGCGCGATCAGCGCCTGCGCCGAGTCGAGCGCCGTCGCATCGCGATGGACGGAGGCGAGTTCCTGCGTGCGGCTCGTCGTCACGTACCGCAGCTCGATACCCGCAGCCGTCAGCAGCGGTGCGTGAAAGTACCGTCCTGCGAGACCGAAGCCGATCAATCCTGCCCGAAGCGTCATGCCGCGCATTATGTCGGCGTTGCCGTTGCCTGGCGAAGGAATCGGCGGCATATAATCCGCCCCGATCCGCAACGTCCGTACAAACGGGCGATGCAAGTTCTCAGGGTGCGGTGCAATTCCCCACCGGCGGTAATGGCGGCATCGACTGACAGGTGCAGCACAAGCCCGCGGGCGCCCGCGACGAGCCATCGTCGCGGGGACAGCAGATCCGGTGCGATTCCGGAGCCGACGGTACAGTCCGGTTAGAGAACGGGTCGCGGCCTGCTTCATGCGGGTCGTGTCGTCGTGCATTTGCGCGTGGCGCAAGTGCGCGCCTGCCCGTGCGCCCTGATCGGTTTCCATTGAACGAGGAACGATCATGACTCAGCGCAATTCATCCTCTCAACGCATCGCCATCGTCGAATCCGGCTGGCACAGGGACATCGTCGGCCGCGGCCGCGATTCGCTGCTGGCGGAACTCGCCCAGCTCGGCGTGCCGCGCGACCGCGTGGACGTGTTCGAAGTGCCCGGCGCTTTCGAAATCCCGCTGCATGCGAAGCGGCTGGCGCGTACCGGCCGCTATGCGGCGATCGTCGGTTGCGGCTTCGTCGTCGACGGTGGCATCTATCGGCACGAGTTCGTCGCCTCCGCCGTCATCGACGGGCTGATGCGTGTGCAACTCGACACGGACGTGCCGGTGCTGTCGATGGTGCTGACGCCGCAGCACTTCCACGATCATGCGGAACACCAGCGGTTCTTCGAGGATCACTTCGTGGTGAAGGGACAGGAGGCGGCGCGGGCGTGTGTAGCCGTGATCGATGGATTGGCGCGACTGGG
>NZ_DAINNK010000055.1:0-36041 GCF_036735925.1 Povalibacter sp. | reverse complement strand
CGGGAGGGAAAGATCGGAGGTCGGGCCAGCCTGTGGGGCCGGCTTCAGCCGGCCTTCTGAGAAGTCAGACTGAAGCCTGACCTACAGAAAGAATGAAAGAAACAGACTGAGGCTAGGTCGTCTCGCCCTTCGGTTCGCCGACCACGGCGGCGCGGCTGGGCGTATTCCTGCCGATCTCCTTCCACAGATCGGCATTGGCGATGCCGAGCTTGTCGGGATCGAACGTCGGATCGAGGCCCGCTTTCTTCTGGGCTTCGTAATCCTTCAAGGCCAGCAGCGCGGGCCGCTGGATGATCAGGATGGCGATGACGTTGAGCCAGGCCATGATGCCGACGCCGACGCTGCCGAGCGCCCACACGCCTTCCGAACTCCACACGGCGCCGAAGCCGACCGACGCCATGATCGCGAGCTTCAACACTTTGATCGACCAGCCGGGCGCCTTGTTGCGCGCGATGTATTCGAGATTCGTCTCCGCCATGTAGTAGTACGCAACGATGGTCGTGAAGGCGAAGAACAGGATGGCAAGCGCGACGAAGCTGGCGCCGAAGCCCGAGAACACCGACTCGATCGCCGCCTGCGTGTAGCCGGACCCCGCCGGCATCGGCACCAGCGCGCCCGTTGCATCGGCAACACGCGGCAGGTTCTCCGCCAGGACGGCGCCCGTCTCCGGGTGGATGACGTTGTACATGCCGGTCGACAGGATCATGAACGCCGTGGAGGTGCAGACGATGGCGGTATCGAAGTAGATCGAGAACGCCTGCACGTAACCCTGCTTCGCGGGATGCGAGACTTCGGCGGCGGCCGCCGCATGCGGGCCAGTGCCCTGCCCCGCTTCGTTGGCGTAGATGCCGCGCTTGACGCCCCATTGCACGGCCAGTCCGATAATCGCGCCGAATGCCGCATCCGGATCGAAGGCATTGTCCATGATCAGCGAAAACATCGCCGGCACCTGGTCCGCGTTGATCGCCATGACCACGATCGCCATGATCATGTAGCCGAACGCCATGAACGGCACGACGATCTCGGCAAAGCTGGCGATGCGGCGTACGCCGCCGACGATGATCACGCCCAGCGCGACGACGATGGCGAGTCCGGTCAGCCAGGCGGGAATGCTCCAGGCATTCGCGACGCTGCTGGCGATCTCGTACGACTGCACCGTCGGCAGCAGCAGACCGGTGCCGATGATCGCGGAGATGGCGAAGGCGATGGCGTACCAGCGCTGGCCCATGCCCTTCTCGATGTAGTACGCCGGCCCGCCGCGATACTGGCCATGATCGTCCTTCTGCTTGTAGATCTGGCCCAGCGCGCATTCGATGTAGGAGGTCGAAGCGCCGAGGAATGCCATCGCCCACATCCAGAAGATGGCTCCCGGCCCGCCGGCCGCGATCGCCGTCGCGATGCCGGCGATGTTGCCCACGCCGATGCGGCCTGACAGCGACATGGCGAGCGACTGGAAGGACGACACGCCGGCAGCCGACGTTTTTCCGGAAGCCGTGAGACGGCACATCTCGAAGAAACCGCGCACCTGCATGAAGCGCGTGCGTACCGAAAAATACAGTCCGGCACCCAAGCACAGATAGATCAGCGGCTGGCTCCAGATCAGGCCGTCCAGCGCTTGGACCAGTTCACTCACGCGGCACGCTCCCCCGTTATTCAGTGGCCGGAGGATGGCACAGGAGCGTGCAGGAGGTAAGCCGGGCGGATTCTTCCTGTGGGGCCGGCTTCAGCCGGCCTGAAAACAGTCAGGCTAAAGCCTGACCTACAGAAAGAAGCCGATCGCATGGCTTAAGTCAGTGCCATTGAGGCTAAAGCCTGAAGACCTTCTCGACGTGTGCAGCGACGCTCATGCCGCCGATTCCAGGCTTACGGCGCGGTCACCGGCAGCACCAGCGCCGACGGGCGATCCCTGTCGAAATACACCGTGTTCTTCGCCACCCGGAGCTGCGGCGGCTCGCCCGGCGCGGTGCCGCTGTTGTCGTTCACGTCGAAACGCGGGCTGTTGCTCGACGTCACGTGCAGCGCGATGCGATGACCCTTCTCGAACAGCAGCGAGGTCGCCCACAGATCGATGGTGACCTTCTCGGGCTTGCCGGGCGTCATCATTTTCGCGTCGTCGGATTTCATGCGTCCGTTGCGATAGCGCAGGCGGATCGGCGCATCGAGCACCAGCGCCTCGTAGCCGTCGGGATAGACATCGACGAGCTTCGCCATGAAGTCGGTGTCCAGACCATCGGTGGCCACCCACAGTTCGGCCGTCACGGGACCGGTGATGGCGACGGGCTCGGACAGCGGCCCGGTCGAGAATCGCAGGTAGTCCTGGCGCTGCCCGACGGCGCGCTGGTCCATCGGTCCGCGTTCGAACGTGAGATTCGCGCCGCCGAAAGTCTTCACCGGATGGGCGGGATCGAAGTCGTAGGTCGTGCTCGCCTTGCGCGCCTTCGGTACGTGTGTCGCGAGCCCGCCATCCTGCTGCAGGTAGTAGCGCGTCGCTGCGAACTGCGGCGGCCAGTTGTCCGCCGTCTGGTACTCGTTGTTCGCGCTCGCCTCGCCCTTTCTCGCGGCGGCCATGCGGTAGTAGCGCACCGGCGGCTCGCGCATGATTCCGTTGTCGATGCCCTTCAGCCAGTACTCGAACCAGCGCAGCTCCTGGTCCGGCCCGGCGCCGCCCGGCGAACGGATATCGCCGGCCTGCGGATATTGCAGATCGCCGCTGAGCGCGCCGTGACCGAACGGTCCCATCAGCAGTTTCTGATTGCCCTTCGCACCGGGCGCGCCGCGGTTCTGCAGATAGGCGAAATTGCGCAGGTTGCCGATGTTGAAGATGTCGTACCAGCCGCCGACGTTGTACATCGGGATCTTCACCCGATCGAGATGCGTGTGGAACTCGACGTCGTTCCAGCGCTCGTCCCAGATCACGCGCTTCAGCAACGGCGGCACCTGATCGCCCGCGCCCTGCCGCTTCATCCAGCCGACCGTGTCGGCTTCCTTCACCACGCCGCCCATGAACGTCACTTCTTCGAAGCGGCTGTGCGGCGCGACCACGACATACGCCGCGACGAGCGACGGCGGCGCGGCCGAGGCAGCGAGATTCGCGGTGATGCCGAGCGCGGAGGCGCCGGTCATGCCGACCTTGCCGTTCGACCACGATTGTCTGGCGACCCATTCCACCGTGTCGTAGCCGTCGTTGCGATCGTCGACGAACGGCCGGTACTCGCCCTGCGAGTGACCTTTGCCGCGCACGTCCTGCACGACGAAGGCGTAGCCCGCGTCGATGTACTTGCGACTCACCGACGACATCGGGCCGTCCTTGAGATACGGCGTGCGGGTCAGCACCACCGGGAACGGTCCCTGGCCCCCGGGCAGGAAGACGTTCGCGGCGAGCTTCACGCCGTCGCGCATGGTGGCGAATTCTTCGGTGAAGGCAGGCTTTGCAGGATTCGCGGCGGCGGTCGATTGCGCGTGCGCCGGCGTTGCTCCCGCGATGAAAAACAGCAGGCAGCACGCGACGAGCCGGAGTTCGCGGACGAACGAGGAGCGAGGCATCGGATCCCCCGGATCACTGTTGTTGTGCGTCCGATGCTACGCCGCGCGTCGCGAACGACGGCAGGCTTGATCATTCTTTGCGCTGTGGGCGATCCGGCGACGCGGATCCACTTCTTCTGTAGGTCAGGCTTCAGCCTGACTCCCCGGAAGGCCGGCTAAAGCCGGCCCCACAGGAGAAATCACTCTCCGGCGTACAGCTCGATGATCTCCTCGATTGCCCGGCGCGCGACCGGACATGCGTCACGCTCGATGCCGCGCGAGTGTGAAGTGCATGCGCGATCGGTCCGGATGAAGGGGATGTGCTCGGCGTATTCCGGGAAAATCCGATCACTTCCGTACATAACACAGGCATACTCCGCCGATCTCAACACACCCGGATGATGAGCGGGACAATGATGCGATCGACTGTCGGGGTATCGGCGCTGTGGGCCGCCACATTGGTGTTCGCTGCCATCACTTCCAACGCGACGACCACGACGCAGCCGACGGCCAAGCCGAAGACTGCAGCGACCGCAACCACCACCAAACCGGCGACCGCACCAGGCAAGACGACTGCCGCCAGCACTGCGGCCGCCAAACCCAAGACCGCCACCGCGCAGAAGCCGAAGACCGTCGTTGCCAAACCGCTCGGCCTGGTCAAGACCGGCGATGGCCGTAGCGCTCCCGAAATCCGCTCCAGCTCCGTCCTCGTGATCGACGAATCCGATTCCTCGATCCTGCTGTCGCGCAACGCCGATGTCGCCGCGCCGATCGCTTCGATCACCAAGCTCATGACGGCGCTGGTCGTGCTCGACGCCGCTCTGCCGCTCGAAGAAGTCATCACGATCACCAACGCCGACCGCGCCATCGACAGGGGCGCGCCGTCGCGCCTGCACGTCGGTGCTGAACTCACGCGCGGCGAACTCATGCACCTGGCGCTGATGTCTTCGGAAAATCATGCCGCCCATGCGCTGGGCCGGACCTATCCCGGCGGCACCGACGCGATCCTCGAAGCGATGAATGCCAAGGCCAAGGCGCTCGGCATGAAACGCACGCATTTCACCGACACCACCGGCCTGTCGAGTGGCAACATCGCGAGCCCCGAAGACCTGAGCCGGCTCGTCATCTTCGCCTCGCAGAATCCGCTGATCGAAAAGTATTCCACCGACCCCGACGAGACCGTGATGGTCGGCCGTTACCCGGTCGAATACCGCAACACCAACGGCCTGGTCCGCAAACCCGAGTGGGACATCCGCCTGCAGAAGACCGGCTACACACAGGCGGCCGGTCGCTGCCTGGTCATGAAGACCTTCATCGGCGATCGCCCGATCGTGATGGTGCTGATGAATTCCTTCGGCAAGTACACGCGTACTGCCGATGCCATCCGCGTCCGCCGCTGGATGGAAAGCGCCCTGTCGCAGGCCACGCTGGCGAGCAGCGGCGGCTGAGAATTAGCCGGAAGGAATAGCCGCAAAAGGCGCAAAAAGCGCCAAGTGGAAGAAAGAGACATTCTTCTTGTTTGCGCCTTTTGCGGCCATTCTCTTCATCTGTTTTGTGTTCTATGCGTTCTTTGCGGTTATCTCCTCTCCCTGTTACCCGCCCGGAACCAGTCCCGCAGCTATATCGGCATTCCGTCGTGACGGGATGACTCGGACTCGGCGTGCGATTTAATCTCGCGCGATCCCAACGAGCCGAGAAAATCGTCATGACCAGAAAAACGAGCAAGGACTTTTCGCCCGAGGTCTGGGGCCTTTTCGACCAGTACGTGCATGGACAGATTTCGCGCCGCGGCTTTCTTGACGGGGCGGCGAAGTTCGCGATCGGTGGCCTGACTGCCGCCGGACTGCTCGAAGCGCTCAGCCCGGATTTCGCTCATGCGCAGCAGGTGCAGCCGAACGACACACGGCTCGTCACGGAATGGCTGGAGATTCCGGCGCCGGGTTACGGCAAGGTCCGCGCCTACAGCGTCCGGCCCGCTGCCGCCACGGGCAAGCTGCCTGTCGTCCTGGTCGTGCATGAAAACCGCGGCCTGAATCCACACATCGAAGACATTGCGCGGCGCATTGCACTCGACGACTTCATCGCCGTTGCGCCGGATGCGCTCTATCCGCTGGGCGGCTATCCCGGAAATGAGGACAAGGCGCGCGAACTGTTCGCCCAGCTCGACCAGGCGAAGACGCGCGAAGATTTCGTCGCGACGGCGCAGTACCTGAAGAAGCTGCCGGGCGGCAACGGCAAGCTCGGCGTGGTCGGCTTCTGCTATGGCGGCGGCATCGCCAACTTCCTCGCCACGCGCCTGCCCGATCTCGATGCGGCCGTTCCCTTCTACGGAGCCGCCGCCGCGACCGACGAAGTGCCGAAGATCAAGGCCCCGCTGTTGCTGCAGTTCGGAGAGAACGACGAGCGCGTCAACGCCGCGTGGCCGGCGTACGAGACTGCGTTGAAGAGCGCCGGCGCGAAGTACGAGGCTTACGTCTATCCCGGCACCCAGCACGGCTTCAACAACGACACCACGCCGCGCTATGACGAGGCCGCCGCGAAACTCGCATGGCAGCGCACGATCGCTTTCTTCAATCGGCACCTGCGGGGGTAGAGGAGGACAGGGCGGTATCAATCTCACGCTGCAGTGCCATTGGTAGCGCCCCCTCCCTGCCCTCCCCGCAAGCGGAGGAGGGGAGGAAGGCAGCTGACAGCTCCAATTCTGGACCTCACCGGCTTTTTATCATATAAATCTGCTCTACCCTCGCACGGAGCAGAGCCGGCCTCATGTCTACTCCCAAGCCTGGCGCCTCCGCCGCGCGCGCCGCGGCGCTCGCCACCCTCCTGTGGCTCATAGCCGGCTGCACTGCGGCGTCGCAGAAGCCGCCCGCCGGCGATGAGTTCTTCACCAATCCCCTGCTGACTTCGGGTCCCGATCCCTGGGTGACGCGCGACGGCGACGACTACTTCTACATGCACACGCTCGGCGACCGCCTCGCCATCTGGAAGACACGCGACATCGCCGACCTGCAGCACGCCGAACACAAGACGATCTGGACGCCGCCGCCCAGCGGACCGAATGCCCAGTCGATCTGGGCGCCCGAACTGCATCGCATCGACGGCAAGTGGTACGTCTACTACACCGCTGCCGCGAGCGGCCACGACGATGACGATCATCGCGGCGTGTTCGTGCTCGAGAACGACTCCGCCGATCCGCTGCATGGCGAGTGGCGCGATCGTGGACGCATCAACACGCGCTACTCGGGCATCGATGGCACGACGTTCAGCCACGCGGGCGTTCGCTACTTCGTCTACTCGCCGTACGTCGGGCCCGACAGCGTTCTCGCCATCGCGCGCATGAGCGATCCGGTCACGCTGACCGGTCCGGAAGTGACCCTGGCGCGCCCGGATCTTTCCTGGGAACGGCAGGGCGGACGCCAGATTCTCGAAGGCCCGGAATTCCTGGCCGGACCGACCGGCGATCTGTTTCTCGTCTACTCCGCGAGCGCCTGCTGGTCCGACGACTATGCGCTGGGCCTGTTGCGCGCGCCTGCGGGCAGCGATCCGCTCGATGCGAACGCGTGGAAGAAGTCGCCCGTGCCCGTGTTCGCCAAGTCGCCGGAGAACGGCGTGTTCGCGCCGGGTCACAACGGCTTCTTCACCTCGCCCGACGGCAAGGAACACTGGATCATCTATCACGCGAATCCCGGGCCCGACATGCAGTGCACGCCGAAGCGCGCGCCGCGCATTCAGCCTTTCCACTTCGGCCACGACGGCGCACCCGTGTTCGGCAAACCCGCCGGTCCGGATCAACGCCTCAGGAAGCCGTCGTCCTGAACTCGCCCGCGTGCGGGCCATTCACCTGTCTGCGAGAAAGCGTATGAAGATCTCCCGACGTCTCCTGTTCATTGCCGGCCTGTTCTCTGCAGCCGCATTCGCACGGCAACCCGATCCGCCGGGTCAGGTGCGCGCCGGCGAAAAGCCCGTCAACGAGGCATACCTGTTCGCGCACATGACGCACAGCGACTACGGGCGCCTCTACTACAGCGTGAGCCTCGACGGCCTGCACTGGCATCGCCTGAACGCAGGCAAGCGCATCACCGACGACTATCGCGGACATCCCGACATCGCGCGCGGCCCCGATGGCACGTACTACATCGCCGGCAACGAAAGCGATGCATCGCCGACGATCAACATCTGGTCGTCGCGCGACCTGATCGAGTGGAAACGCTACAGCGAGTACACCCCCGATCTGAAATCCACGCCGGGCTATTCGCAGGCCTTGCAGCGCATCGGCGCGCCGAAGCTGTTCTTCGACGAAGCATCGAAACGCTTCGTCATGACGTGGCACACCCCGCACCTGGAAGGTACGCCCGAGGATTCCGAACGTTACTGGGCCAGCCAGCGCACGCTGTACGTGACGTCGTCCGACCTCAAGCAGTTCTCCGCACCGCCGCAGCGCCTGTTCGACTGGGACATGGGCACGATCGACGTCTTCATCCGGCATGCGGAAGGCAAGTACTGGACGATCATCAAGGACGAGACCTATCCGACGCTGGACTGGGTGACGGGCAAGACGATCCGCATCGCGCATTCGGATTCCCTGCTCGGCCCGTACAAGGATCTCAGCGCGCCGATCAGTCCGAACTTCCGCGAAGCGCCGATGCTGATTCCGTCGCCGGACGGCAAGGTCTGGTATCTGTACTACGAACAGTACCCGGGCGTGTCGTATGGATTGTCGGTGGCCAGCAGTCTCGCCGGCCCGTGGTATCAGATCTCGGGCTACACGTTCTTCCAGGACTGGGACAAGTACGCCCTGCCGGCGAAGGTGCGACACGGTGCGATGATCACGCTGTCGCGCAAGCAGTACGACGCACTCGTGCAGCGCTTCGGCATCGAAAAAAGCAGCGACTGATCACTCGCCGGCGGACCGCCTTGAATCGGCGGCCGTCCATGTTATTGTCCTTTTATATGATCAATGGACCTGTAACTCGCAAGCGCAAGAATGCGCCCACCCGACGCGTCGCGAGCGCCTCGGCTGTCTCGCAAACGAGTTCGCTGTCCTCCGGCGGCGCGTCCGCCGAAACGCCGGTTCAGCTCGGCCGCAACCTGACGTACGGAATGCTCGATGCGCTCGGGCGCGCCATCGTCATCGGCAGCTACGACTCGCGCATCTTTCCGACGGAAGCGGAGCTGGCCAAGCAGCACGGCGTGAGCCGTTCCGTGACGCACGAAGCCGTGAAGATGCTCACGGCGAAAGGACTGCTCAGTGCGCGGCCCCGGCAGGGCACCACCATCCAGCCCAGCACCTCGTGGAATCTGTTCGACACGGACGTGCTGCGCTGGCTGCTGGAACGCAAGTTCTCCGTCGATCTGCTGCGTCACTTCAATCAGCTGCGCGTGGCGATCGAGCCGGAAGCCGCAGCGCTGGCCGCCATGTTCTCGGATGAACGGCAGCGCCAGGAGATCGACGCCGGGCTCGCGCGCATGGAAGCCGCCGACGAAGGACACGACAACGCACTCGACGCCGACATCGCCTTCCACGTCGCCATCCTGCGCGCGTCGGGCAATCCCTTCTTCATGCAGTTCCGCGATGTGGTGGCGACGGCGCTGCGTACGTCGATCCAGTTCACCAACCGCATCAAGGGCCGCACCGCGAGCGTGAGCGATCATGCGGCGGTCCGCGATGCGATTGCGCGCCAGCATCCGGAAGGTGCGCGCGTGGCGATGAAGAAGATCATTGCCGACGTGCTGGATCTGATCGAGACGGCGGAGATTCCGCCGAAGCGCAGCCGCTAGGCTGCAGGTCAGCTCTTGCTCTTGCTGTGGGGCCGGCTTCAGCCGGCCTCTTAAGAAGTCAGGCTGAAGCCTGACCTACAGGAAGAAAGACTGCGGCGGGTGCGTGCCCTCATGGACATGGACACGCACCCGCGCTCGTCGTTACAGACGCACGCGAACGCTGACGCCGTAGGTCCGGTCGTCGATGCGGATGTCGTGCGGGAACGTCGTGGTGTTGAAGTAGCTGTAGTAGTCGGCGCCGGTCAGGTTGGTGCCTTCCAGACTGACCGTGACCGCATCGCTGAAGTCATAGCCCAGCGACATGTCGAGGCGGCCATAGGCCTTCACCTTGTTGAACGCCGGCGGCGCATCCGGATTGCCGCAGTACGCCACCTGATCTCCCTGGGAATCGAGCAGACAGCCGAACTGGAACTCGTCGAACTTGTCGCGCCATGTATAGACGAGACGGCTGGTGATGCCGTACTTCTCGTACAGCAGGCCCACGTTGAAGCTGTTCTTCGATACGCCGAGCAGCGGTGCGCCGTCGAGCGGATCGTCTTCCGTCTTGATCTCGCTGTCGGCGTAGGTGTAGTTCGCGAACGCGCCGAGTCCGTTCCAGCCTTCGGGCAGGAAATCGAAGAACGCCTGCGCCGACAGTTCCACACCCTGCAGCGTCGCCTCGCCCACGTTGCGGGGACGATCCATGTTGTAGGTGACGCCATCGATGACTTCCGGGCTGATCGAGCGCACGACGCGGTCCTTGATCTCGCGGTAGTAGACGGCCGCCGCCAGGTAGCTGCTCCGGGCGAAGTAGTACTCGACCGTCGCATCGACGGCATCCGACTTCTGCGGCTTCAGGTTCGGATTGCCGCCCGAACCGTTCGGCTGGATGTTCTCGTTGGTCGGCCGGTCGTAGAACTCGCCGGGATTCAGATCGGCAAACGCCGGCTGCGCGATCGTGCGGGCCGCCGTGAAACGCAACTGCAGATCCGGCGACAGACGCACCCGGGCGCTGAAATTCGGCAGCACTTCGGTTTCGCTGGTGCTGGTCGTCACGGGAGTCAGCACACCGTCGATGCGGCCGGTGCCGGAAACCGTGCGGTCGTTGCTCGTGACGCGCGCGCCGACGAGACCATCGACTTCGACGTTGCCGATCGTCGTCTGGTACTTCGCCTGCAGATATCCGGCCAGCGTTTCCTCGGTGGCATCGAAGTTGCGCGACGGATCGAACGGCGGATCGCCCGCCGGCGCGCCGTAGATGGCGCGCAAGGTATCGGTGTTGTTGCGCAGGTAGTCCGCGTCCGGCGTCATCCAGTGTGCGCCGCCGTTGATGAAAGGAATGGACGCCGGCGATCGCACCAGGAAGTTGGCGGGCAATCCCACCGAGTCGACCAGCGTCACGCGGTTGCCGCCCGGAGCGCCCGGACCGCCCGGGGCAATGGCGCGATAGTCGGCATCGCGATCGCCGTAGCGGGCGCCGAACTGCAGCTGGGAAATGAATCCATCGAGGTCGTACCGGCCATCCACGGCCGCGGCGAACAGCGAACTGTCGGCGGTGTTGATGTCCTGGAAGAGACTGTTGGCGAACAGGAATCCCGATGCATCGCCGAGCGGATTGCCCGGCATGTCGGTCGTGCCGTGGCTGTCGTTGTTGATGGCGATGTTGACGACCGGAATCTGCTTGCCGATGTCGACGATGATGTTGCGGTTCGAGTTCTTCGACTCGACGTAGGACAGATCGAGACCCAGGTGCAGTGCGCCCGAATCGAAGCGCGCGCCGGTCGCGTACATGAACTGATCGGTTTCGCCGGTCTTCGCCTGGGTGCTGGTCAGGCCTGCGACGTTGTTGAACGTCGCGGATGTGCCGTAACAGAGATCCTGGATCGGACTGCCGTCGGAGCCCAGGAATCCGGCGCCGTCGACGTGCGCCCGGAAGCAATCGTTCGTCGCCTGCGCATTGGTGATGCTCTGCGCTCCGAAGATGTCGGAGAAGATGAAGTCCGTCTCGAACGTGGCGTCATAGCCGGCGTACAGACCGTCGGCATAGATCTCCCAGTTGTCGTTGAGCTTCCACTGGATCGAGCCGTTCACCTGCGGGCGCTCGTACTCGCCGTAGTCGTTGAGGCCGCCCACGCAGGTGGGCAGCACGATGCCGGCCGCGCCCGACGGACCGTTGGTGCCGGAGCGCGGGTCGCAGTTGAACGAGATCGGCCGGTTGAAGTTCTGGTCGGAATACGACGCATCGAGCAGGAAGCCGATCTCGCCGCCCTCCGTCGACCGGCGATGCGACACCAGCGCACCGACGGTGTAGTTGAACTCTTCGGCTTCCTGCGGATAGGTGCCGCGCGCATTGAAGACTGCCGTGGTGCCGGGCTCGAAGGTCAGCGGCTTGTGCAGCCGCAGATCGATCACGCCGGCCACGCCGCCTTCGATCAGATTGGCGGTGTTCGACTTGTAGACGTTGGCGCGCGACAGTGCTTCGGCGGGCAGATCCTGGAAGGCGAAGCCGCGACCCACGCCGGTGAACATTTCGCGACCGTCGACGGTGGTGAGGATGTCGCCGATGCCGCGGATCAGCGGATTGATGATCTCGTTGTTCCAGCCGTTGACCGTCTGGACGCCAGGCACGCGCTGCAGCGCGGCGGCGACGGTGTTGTCCGGGAACTTGCCGATGTCATCGGCGACGATGGCATCGACGACCTGATCGGCGTTCTGCTTGATCTCGGCGGCGGCCTCGAGACTGGCGCGCAGGCCGACGACCACCACTTCTTCCAGCTCGCTGCTGCCGACGTTCGTGTTGCCCGATGTCTGCGCCAGCGCGAGTTGCGCCGACCCCATCAGCATCGCTGCCGACATTGAATAAAGAGCGCGGTTGCTCGTTTTCATTACTCCCCCTGATGCGTCTCTATGAAACGGAAAAAACCGTGGTTGATTACCGGATCGGACTGATTTCCAACTCCAGCACAGTCATCATTGTCTGACAAGTATTATTTGTCTTATAAATATCTCCGAAACGATGCGGCACCGCAGCGACAGCGGCGCCGCAGCAAGGAACGTCAGTCGTGCGGCACGACGCCCTTCGGTGCTGTCATCAACCGTTTGATCAGGTCGACTTCGGCCTGCCGGTACGGCGTACCGTCGGCGCGCAGCACTTCGTGGAACCAGATGGTCGGTTCGGCGTCGGTGTAGGGCTTCTTCCAGGAATCCCACGGCAGCCGGGTCTGCGACCGGCCGTCGACGAAGCCCCAGTTGATCATGGCCACGTTGTAGCGCTTGCCCAGCGGCAGCGTGCCGTCGAAGGTCGAGCCATTGCCGCGCGCCATGTATTCGGTGCACAGCAGCGGCCGGCCGTAGGCCTGCAACTGCTTCACGCGGCGATCGAAAGTTTCCGGCCAGTTGTAGTCGTGAAACGAAATGACATCCGACTGTTCGATCTGGATCCGTTCGATCGCCGTCAGCCTGGCGGCGGACCAGTCGTCGTGCTGCCACAGGCCGCTGGTCAGCGGCTGCACCGGATTCTGGCTGCGCGCCCAGTCGAATACCTGACCCAGCAGCGTCTCCACGTACTTCTGCTTGTTCTGATGCTTCGGATAGTTGCCGCCGCCGTCGTTGTCCGGCTCGTTCCACACGTCCCAGGCCAGGATGCGCTCATCCTTCGCAAACGCACCGACGACGCCCTCCACGTATTGCCGCAACAGCGGATAGCGCGATTCATCTTCCAGCCGCGCGCGACCCGGCGCCTGCACCCAGCCCGAGTTGTGCACGCCCGGAATCGGCGGATGCTGCGGACCGAGCTTCGGCTCCGGATCCCAGCAGCTGTCGAAGAGCACGAAGATCGGTTTGATCCCGTGCCGTGCAGCGATCTTCAGGAACTCGTCGATGCGCTGCTTGAGGCCCTGCGCGTCCTGCTCCCACAGCAGGTTGTGCAGATACACGCGCATCGTGTTCATGCCGATGGCCTGCGCCCAGCCGAGTTCGCGATCGATGCCCTGCGGATCGAACGTATCCGCCTGCCACATCTCGAGCTGATTGATCGCACTGGCGGGGTTGTAGTTGCTGCCCACCAGCCACGGCTGCTTGTCATACCAGGCATTGGCCTTCGCGGCCGTCCAGCGCTCGGCAGCGTGGGCGGGCATGCCGAACAGTACGGCGGCCTGCGCCAGCACGGCGAGTGCGATCGAAGCGATACGAGTCATTGCGCGGTCTCCTTCATAGATCCGTGTCGACGTCAGGCCGCTCAGCGCGGCTGCGCCTTGCCAGAGAAGAATCGATAGACGATGACATTGCGATACGTTTCTCCCGGTGCGAGTCGCGCAGAACCGAAAGACGGACGATTCGGCGTATCCGGGAAAATCTGCGGTTCCACCGCGATGGCATCGCCCTGCCGATACGCACGGCGCGACTTGCCGATCACGGTCGCATCGAGAAAGTTGCCGGAATAGAACTGCAGGCCCGGCTGGTTGGACCACAGCTCGAAGCCGCGGCCCGACGTCGGTTCTTCCACGCGCGCCAGCAGGCGCGGCTCGCGCGCGACGTCGCGGGCGATCACGAAGTTGTGGTCGTAGCCGCGACCGATGACGATCTGCGGATCGTCGTTGCGCACGCGCGCACCGATCGCCATCGGCTGGCGGAAATCGAACGCCGTGCCGGCCACTGGCGTGATTTCTCCGGTGGGAATCAGCCCGGCATCGACCGGCGTGTAGCCGTCGGCCGGAATGGTCAGCACATGCCCCATCGCGCCCTGCGGCGAGCCATCGCCCGCCAGATTCCAGTAGGCATGATTGGTGATGTTGACGATGGTCGGCCGGTCGGTCGTGGCCCGATATTCGATCTGCAGCTCGTTGCCTTTCAGCGAGTACTTCGCGACGGCCGTCAGCGTGCCCGGATAGCCCTGATCGCCGTCGGGACTCACATAGCGCAGCGTGACGCTCGCTTCATTGCCGGTGCCGGTGGCGACGACGTCCCACAACACCTTGTCGAAACCCTTGTCGCCGCCGTGCAGCGCATTGCCGTTGTTGTTCTGCGGCGTCTGATACTGCTTGCCGTCGAGCGTGAATTTTCCACCGGCGAGACGGTTCGCAAAACGCCCGACGGTCGCACCGAAGTATTCCGGCTTCGCCAGGTAGCCATCGAGCGATGCGTAGCCGAGCGTGACGTCCTCGCGCCTGCCGTTGCGATCGGGCATGACGAGCGACTGCAGCGCCGCGCCGTAGTTGATGACGACTGCAGTGATCCCCTGATCGCCCTGCAGCGTGATGGCTTCGACGCGCCGCCCGTCGGGCAGCTTGCCGAACTCCGCACGGCTCGTGCCCGCGGCTGCGGCAGCGAACGCGACACAGGAAAGCGCGAGTCCTGCCGGGATGGAAGCTGTACGCAACGACATGATTTCCTCGCTGTGGTTGATGTGCCCGACGCGTCGCGTCGAATCTCAGTGACTGTCCCGCGGGTCGCCGGCGGTCTGCGCAATGCGCTGATACTTCACGGCCGATTCGATGACGGCGCCGCCGTCGAACTGGCCGGTCACATTGCGATGGATTTCCTGCCAAGGCGTCTGCGATGGCGGATAGGCCAGGCCGCCTTCGCGCTCGAAGTCGCGACGCCGCTGCGCGATTTCTTCCGCGCTCACGAGCATGTTGACTTCGCGACGTCGCAGATCGACGCGCACGCGATCACCCGTCTTCAGCAACGCCAGTCCACCGCCGACCGCCGCTTCGGGCGCTGCATTCAGGATGGAAGGCGAACCCGACGTTCCCGATTGCCGGCCATCGCCGATGCACGGCAGCGCATCGATGCCCGCACGGATCAGCGCCGCCGGCGGACGCATGTTCACCACCTCCGCACCGCCCGGATAACCGACCGGCCCCGCGCCGCGAATCACCAGCAGCGTGCGTTCGTCGATGCCGAGCGCCGGATCGTCGATGCGCGCGTGATAGTCCTCCGGACCTTCGAACACCACGACCTTGCCCTCGAAGGCATCGGGATCCGCGGGATTGCCGAGATAGCGCGCGCGGAAATCATCGGAGATCACGCTCGTCTTCATGACGGCGGAGTCGAACAGGTTGCCGTGCAGCACGGTGAGTCCCGCCGCCTTGCGCAGCGGCGCATCGAAGCGCCGGATCACCGCTTCGTTCAGCGGTCGCGCATCGCTGCAGTTCTCGCCGATGGTGCGTCCGTTCACGGTCATCGCATCGGCAGCCAGCAGGCCCTTGCGCAGCAGTTCGCCCGCGACGGCAGGCACGCCGCCGGCAAGATAGAAATCCTCGCCGAGATATTCGCCGGCGGGTTGCAGGTTCACGAGCAACGGAATGTCGTGCCCGAACTCTTCCCAGTCGGCGAGCGTGAGTTCGACGCCGATGTGACGCGCGATGGCGTTCAGATGAATCGGCGCATTGGTCGAGCCGCCCAGCGCGGAATTCACGCGGATCGCATTGAGGAAGGCGTCGCGGGTCAGGATGTCGGAGGGTTTGCGATCGGCGCGCACGAGTTCGACGATCTGCCTGCCGGTGCGCCAGGCGCATTCCTGTCGATCGCGATACGGCGCCGGAATCGCAGCCGATCCCGGCAGCGACATGCCCAGCGCTTCCGTCAGCGAATTGAGCGTGGTCGCCGTGCCCATGGTGTTGCAGTAACCGGTGGATGGCGCCGACGACGCCACCAGCGAAATGAATCCCTTGTAGTCGATCTCGCCGGCCGCGAGCATGCGGCGCGCCTTCCAGATGATCGTGCCGGAGCCGACACGCTCGCCCTGGTGCCAGCCATTGACCATCGGCCCCACCGACAGCGCGATGGCGGGGATGTTCACGGTGGCCGCCGCCATCAGCGACGCCGGCGTCGTCTTGTCGCAGCCGATCGTGAGCACCACACCGTCGATGGGATAGCCGAACAGCAGTTCGACGAGACTGAGATACGAGAGATTCCGGTCGAGTCCCGCGGTCGGCCGCTTGCCCGTCTCCTGGATCGGATGAATGGGAAATTCCAGCGGAATGCCGCCGGCATCGCGGATGCCCTGCTTGACGCGCTCGGCCAGCACCAGGTGATGGCGGTTGCACGGCGCAAGATCGCTGCCGGTCTGCGAAATGCCGATGATGGGCCGGTCGCTCTGCAGCTCTTCCAGCGACAGGCCGTAGTTCATGTAGCGCTCTATATAGAGCGCCGTGAGGTCCGGGTTCTGCGGATTGTCGAACCAGGCACGCGACCGCAATCCCCTGCCCTGCTTGCTCGCTTTCATCATGTCTCCGCGCATCGACCGAATCCCCCAGGCGCGCACCGGACGGGGCCGAGGTTGAACTGCCGCCGCCATCCGATCTATAAAGAATATATATCAGATAAATAGGTCGAGTGAGAAGATGATGCAGTCCGAGGCAGAGATGCGCCGCTGTGGGGCCGGCTTCAGCCGGCCTCTTTTCGGAAGTCAGGCTGAAGCCTGACCTACAGCCTGACCTGCAGCAGGAAGGCAGATCGCCGGACCCGACGGCAGAGGCGCACGCGTACAATCGCGCGCCTCATGTCTGCCTCCACCCCCGAATCCACCGCCGTCGCGCCGCACGACGCCGGCTTCTGGCGCATCGTCTGGCTCGCGCTCCAGGGCAGGAACTACGACTACACCGCGGAGAATCTGAACCGCGCCGTGCTGCTGCTCGCCGTGCCCATGGTCCTCGAAATGATCATGGAATCGCTGTTCGCGGTGGTCGACGTGTTCTGGGTGTCGCGCCTCGGCCGGGACGCCGTCGCCGTGATCGGCCTCACCGAATCCATCATGACGCTGATCTATGCCGTCGCCATCGGCATCTCGATCGCTGCGACTGCCATCGTCGCGCGGCGCATCGGAGAAAAGGATGCCGAAGCGGCCTCGGCGGCGGCGGGACAGATTCTCGTGCTCGGCGTGTCGGTATCCGCCGGACTCGGCCTCGTGCTGGGCTTTTTTGCGCCGACCATCCTGCAACTGATGGGCGCGGAACCTGCTGTGGTGGCGCTCGGCAGCGACTTCGCACGCATCATGCTCGGCGGCAACCTCACCGTGTTCATGATCTTCCTCATCAATGCGATCTTTCGCGGCGCGGGCGATGCCGTGCTGGCGATGCGCACGCTGTGGCTCGCCAATGCATTGAACATCGTGCTCGGCCCGCTGTTCATTTTCGGCTGGGGGCCGTTTCCCGAATTCGGCGTCACCGGCGCAGCCGTCGCCACCAACATCGGGCGCGGCGTCGGCGTCCTCTACCAGCTCTGGCATCTCGCCGGACACCACAGCCGCGTGCGTGTGCGATTGCGTCACCTCGTGCCGCAGGCCGATCAGCTGCGGGTCATTCTCACGACGGCGTGGAGCGGGATCGCGCAGTTGCTGATCGGCACGACGAGCTGGATCGGCCTGTTCAAGATCCTCACGCCCTTCGGCAGCGCGGCGCTCGCCGGCTACACGATCGCGATACGCATCGTCACCTTCGCGCTGATGCCCGCCTGGGGCCTCGCGAATGCGGGCGCTACGCTGGTCGGCCAGAATCTCGGCGCCGCCAAGCCGGAGCGTGCGGAGCAGGCGATCAGGATCGCCACGCGATTCAACGTCGTGTTCCTGGCGATCGTCGGCGTGCTGTTCGTGGTGTTCTCGGGTCCGCTGGTGCGCCTGTTCTCCACGGATGCGGAAGTCATGACTCACGGCATACGCGCGCTGTGGATCGTCAGCCTGGCCTTTCCTCTCTATGCTGCCGGCATGTGCCTGGAAGCGGCGTTCAACGGCGCGGGCGACACCTGGACGCCGACGCGCCTGAACTTCTTCTGTTTCTGGCTGGGCCAGGTGCCGCTGGCGTGGATTCTCGCGGATGGATTGCAGCTCGGCCCGATGGGCGTATTCATCGCCGTACCGATCTCGTTCACCGTGCTCGCGCTGTGGAGCGCGGTGCTGTTCCGCCGCGGCCAGTGGAAGCAGCAGCGGATCTGAATCGCAACGCCTTCATTTCTGCAACCTGAAGCTCACGCGCACGCGCACGGGCTGGGTCACTGCCGGATCGGCCGACGGACTCGGCGCATATTCCCAGCGCTTCACTGCATTCATCGCGGCGCGCTCGAAGAACCGCCCGTTCTGCGCCTCATTGACCCGCACGCTCGCGACTTTGCCCGACGCCGCGACCGCCAGCGTCAGATCGACCCAGCCCTCGATGCCGTGTTCGAGCGCGTCGCGGGGAAAGTCGGGTTGCACCGCCTTCACCAGCTTCGGTTCCGCCGGCTCGATGATTTTCTCCTCGATGATCTTCGCGGCGGGCGGCGGCGCCGGCACCGCGACGATGGGCGCCGACAAAGCAGCCCCTGCACCGTCTGCTTCGCGTGCAGGCGGCGCAGGCGGACCCATGTCGAGCGGATTCGCAGCGCCCGCGCGATTCGATGCGGCGACAGGAGCGATCGCAGGCATTGCTTCATCCGCCAACACCGGCGATGCATCCGGCGCCTTCTTGCGCGCAGACGTTCTGCCTGCAACGACCACCGGCGCTGCTGTCGATCGGGCCTCCGGCACCGGCGGCGGCGACTGCAGCCGCGCCAGCTGACTCGCCTGCTCTTCGCGCAGTTCGCCGTCGAGCACCGCGAGGCGCCGATGGTCGGGGCTGATCCGGCGCAGCCGCTCGAGCGCAATGCCGGCTTCCGCGAGACGCCCGTCGATGATGGCGAGCTTCACGTCTTCGATCATGCGGTCGGCAATCGCGTCCATGCCCTGCCTCGCCTGCGCATTCATGGCATCGAGCGACAGCACGACACCGTAGAAGTGCAGTGCGCTGCTTTCCGCCGGCTCGACGTAGCGACCGTTGTCGAGCGCCTGCTTCGCCGCTGCGAGATTGGTGGCGATCACCTGGCGTGAATCGATATCCGGCCTCCGCGATTGCATCGTCCACCACACCGCCGCGCCGACGATCAGCGCTGCGACTGCGGCGATCGACCAGACAGGCCATCCAGGAATGAAGCGCGAGGGTGTCGACGCGGGTGTGGCCGGCCTCGCTCGCGGCTCGACCATGACCGACATTGCCGCCACGCGCGTGGGTTCCTGCGCGGATTCCACTGCAGACGCGGGTACCGCGATCGGCGACTCCGCCTTCGACAGCGCCGGCATCGGCACGACCACCGGTTCGCCGGAATGCTCGACGGGAACTTCCGGCGGCGGCGCCGCGGGCTCGCGACGCGCGCGATACTTCAGCGACTGATATTCGCTGGCCGCCGAGCGGATCACGAGTCGCGCCAGCGACGGCGTCACCGGCTTCAGCATGAAGCGTTCGACGACGGCCGACGACAGCAGCCCGATCAGCGCATTGTCATCGCCGCGGCTGCCGACGGCGATCGTGATCGTTGCGGGATCGTAAGTCCGCATCTGTCTGCCGATCTGTACCAGCGCCTGCTGCGTCAGTGCCTGGTCGGTGATGAGGATGCCGCAGTTTCCCGCCGCTGCCAGGTGCGTGGCCTCGTCCAGCGACGCGGCGATCGCGACAGGATGCTGCGTACCCGCCGCAGCCCGTATTGCCTCGCACAACGCGGGATCGGTCGTCAGCACCGTGATCGCGATCGGCGCTGTCGCGACCGCCTGAAGGCGTGGCCCGGGTCGCTCCGGCGGGTGTTGACGACGCAACCTCGTATCGAACTCGGCGGTGTTCATGAGCTGGCTGGCACCCCGGATCCGCGACGTCCGTGTCGCGGGAGACATGAGCGGTGCGCGAACCATAGTCCCGCCGGATTCGCCGGCAAACTGGCCTGAAGGCGTAAGAGGCAGCGTGCCGCGCCGGCATCCATCGCGTCACGACAGCGGCCGATATACTGCTGCACCGCATGAACCCGACCTCGTGAGCACCGCCCTTTGAGTCCCATCGACCGCTACCGCGACCGCCTGCAGCAGCACGAAACACGCATCGCCGGATTCGATCGCCTTCAGGATCGGCTCGGCCTGATCCGCATCGTCCTGTTTCTGGCGACCGCCCTCACTGCATGGTGGCTGCTGAGCCGCGACACCCATTCACTGGGGTGGCTGTTGCTGCCCGCAACCGCCTTCGTCGCCGCCGTGATGCATCACGGACAGATCCGGCGACGCAGCACGCTGTCGCAGCGCGCCGCCGCGTTCTATCGCCTGGGCCTCGCGAGACTCGAAGACCGCTGGATCGGCCAGGGCCGGCAGGGCGAGCGGTTCAACGACCCGCATCACGTCTATGCCGCCGATCTCGATCTGTTCGGGCGCGGCAGCCTGTTCGAACTGCTGTTCACGGGCCGCACGCGCATGGGCGAGGAATGTCTGGCCGGCTGGCTGCTCGCGCCGGCGCCGATTGCAGAGGTGCAGGCGCGGCAGGAAGCCGTCGCGGAGTTGCGCGAGCGTCTCGACCTGCGCGAGGACATCGCCGCCCTTGCCGCCGACGCGAATGTCGGCGTGCAGCCGCAGGCGCTGGTGCGATGGGCGGAGTCGCCGAATCTCCTGACGCGCCGCTGGCTGCTGCCCGCCGCCTTCGTCTTGCCGTTGCTCGCCATCGCGACCGCGGTCGCCTGGCATCGCTGGGGACTGATTTCTCCCCTGCTGCTGGTTCTGGTGCTCGAAGGCGGCGTCATCCGCCTGCTTCGCAGCGAATTGCAGCAGGCAATGCAGGGCACCGAGCAGGCCTTCGAGGATCTGAAACTGCTGGCCGGCCTGATTGAGCGCATCGAACGCGAGCCCGTACGGTCGGCACGCATGAACGCGCTGCGACAGAAACTCTCGTCGCACGACGTCGCCGCGTCGGCCGCCATGTCGCGACTGGCGACGACCGTGCAATGGATCGAGTCGCGCCGGAATCCGCTGCTGCAGCTGCTCGGCCTGCCGCTGCTGTATCCGCTGCACGTCTCGCTGGCGGCGGAACGCTGGCGCGCCGATCACGGCAAGGCCGTGCGCGCCTGGCTCGAAGCGATCGGAGAGATCGAAGCGCTGCTGTGCCTCGCCACGTACAGCTTCGAGCATCCGGAAGATTCGCTGCCGCGATTCATCGAAGGCGCCGCAGGCGTCCGCGCCTCGCACCTCGGCCATCCGCTGCTTCCCGCAGCCCGCTGCATTCGCAACGATGTCGCCCTCGTCGCACCGACGCGCGTGCTGCTGATCAGCGGTTCCAACATGTCCGGCAAGAGCACGCTGCTGCGCACGATCGGCATCAACACCGTGCTGGCGATGACCGGCGCGCCGGTGCGTGCGGCAGCGTTCGAGCTGACGCCGCTGCAGGTCGGCGCCAGCATCCGCGTCAACGATTCGCTGCACGAAGGCAGCTCACGCTTCTACGCGGAGATCACGCGCCTGCGCCAGCTGCTCGAACTCACCCGGCAACCGTTGCCGCTGCTGTTCCTGCTGGATGAACTGTTGCAGGGAACGAACTCGCAGGACCGGCGCATCGGCGCGGCCGGCGTGCTGCACGGATTCCTCGACCGCGGCGCCATCGGCCTGATCAGCACCCACGATCTGGCGCTGATGGACATCGATGCCGATCACGCCGGACGACTGCGCAACATGCATTTCCAGGATGAGCTGGTGGATGGACGGATGAAGTTCGATTACACGCTGCGCGAGGGTGTGGTGACGCGCAGCAATGGTGTGGAGTTGATGCGATCGATCGGATTGGAGGTGTAGGGCTTCTGTCTTCCTGTAGGTCAGGCTTCAGCCTGACATTCCCAAGAGTCAGGCTGAAGCCTGACCTACAGGAAGACAGCCGGCCACATGTTCCTGCAACTGCGGAAAGAACTCGGCGAAGTCCGCCGTGAGCCCCGCCTCTTCCGCGACCAGCAACGGAATGCTCGCCGGCAGATCGAAGGAACGTTTCCACCGCTGCGTCAGATACGTCGAGATACGCCGCAACGCATGCTCGACACCGGCAAGCTCACGATAGGACCCCAGCAGATCGAGACGCACGATGCGCTCGAGCGTGAGCTTGGCATCGGGCGGCAGCGGCAGCGTCGTGACGCTCGCGCCGGCATAGAACTCATCGACGAAGGCCCGCAGCGGCTGCGATGAGTAGTGCTGCCACCGGTTCGCCAGCAGGTAGTCGTAGAAAACATCGATCAGCACGCCGCTGAAGCGGCGGTACTCCGCAGGCACGCGCTCGCGGCTGCGTCGCACCAGCGGATGCGAATCGGTAAAGGCGTCGATGGCTTTGTGGCAGGCGGCGCCGCGCAGAAACTCCTCGCTCATGCCGGCGCGGTCCGCTCCGCGCACCAGATCCGCGAGCAGATTCCCGAGACGGAAATCGATGTTCGGTTCCGACAGCAGGGTGTGCGCGAGCCAGTTCATCGACTGATTCCGGAATTCGCTGACAAGGCGCTCATATCTGTTCCCGCAGTGGCGATGCGTCGAATGCTAGCAGCGGTTCCGAAGAAAAGTTGATTGCGGTTAGCAACGAGTCACAACGGACGCGCCGCGTAACAACGCAGTCATCGCTGATCGCAGGCACGCATGAGCACATGCATACGCGCGCTTTGGATATGCCGGGCACGCCGCGATACTGCAGTTCCTGGCACACGCAACTGGACGCACTTCATGACACATCGGAACGGTCGGGTGATCGAACACCCGGAGGCCGGCCAGGGGAACGAATCGATACGGGCCAAAGCCGTCATCTTCAACGATCCCAGGTCGCAGGCGGTTCTGCAGCAGATCGATCGCGTCGCCCGCGCCGATGCGCCGGTGCTCATCATCGGCGAGACGGGCACGGGCAAGGAACTCGTCGCCCGCCATCTGCACGCGCAGAGCGGCCGTTCGGGACCGTTCGTGGCGGTCAATTGCGGCGCCGTCATCCAGTCGCTGGCGGAAAGCGAACTGTTCGGTCACCAGGCCGGTTCGTTCACCGGCGCGAACGACACGCGCGCGGGCTGGTTCGAGGCCGCGAACGGCGGCACGCTGTTTCTCGACGAGATCGGCGATCTGTCGCCGTCGCTGCAGGTAAAACTGCTGCGTGTCCTGCAGGAACGCGAGGTCGTGCGCGTCGGTTCGCGCAAGCCCATCGCCATCGACGTGCGGCTGGTCGCCGCGACCAACGTGGATCTCGCCGAAGCGGTGGCGAACGGCCGCTTCCGCCTCGATCTGTTCTATCGCCTCAACGTCGTCACGCTCGACCTGCCGCCGTTGCGCGAACGGCCGGGCGACATCCTGCCGCTGGTCGAGCATTTCCTCGCCCTCTATGCGCGTCGATTGAATGTCGACGCGGCGACGCTGTCGCCGGACGCGATCCGCACGCTGCAGCAGTATTCCTGGCCGGGCAACATCCGCGAACTCGAGAACGTGATTCATGCCGCGCTGCTGCTGGCATCGAACGGCGAGATACGCACGCGGGACCTGCGATTCAGCACCCTGGCCACCGGCTCGGGCGATGCCGGCACCGCGCCGCTCGACGTCATCACGGCACAGCTGCAGCGGCTGTTCTCCGATCCGCCGACCCACCTGCACCAGCAGCTGGAAGAACTGACGGTACGGCGGGCCTTCGCCTACTGCGGCAACAACCAGGTCCAGACCGCGCGGCTGCTCGGGATTTCGCGCAATGTGCTGCGGACGCTGCTGAAGCGTTTCGGACTGATCGCCGCCGAAGCGGACCCGAGCGGCTTCGACGAACTGGACTCGCTCGACGACGACGAATCCGTCCCTGCCATGAACTAGAACGTGCGCTGCGCCGCCAGCGCAGCGTGCCTTGCCGATTCCTCAACACCACTCCAACACAGGAGACTTCGATACTCATGTCGCGAATTCATCGCTCGATGCTATTGCTCGCACTCACCGGCGCTACCGTCTCGTCAGCGTGGGCCGCAGATACCCACGTGAAACTGAGCGGCCAAGAAGAAACGCCGCCGGTCACGACTGCCGCGACCGGCACGGCAACGATTTCCGTAGCTGCCGACAAGAAAGTTTCCGGCGTCGTGAAGACGACGGGCGTGGACGGCACCGCCGCCCACATTCACGCCGGCGGTCCCGGCGAGAAAGGCCCGCCGGTGATCACGCTCGAGAAAGGCGAGAACGGCGCGTGGAAAGTTCCGGCCGATGCCGTACTGAACGACGAACAGTACGCCGCGTACCAGGCCGGCAAGCTCTACATCAACATCCACAGCGCCGCCAACAAGGGCGGCGAGATCCGCGGCCAGATCAAGCCGTGATCGTCCGGCTGGCTGCGCGCCGCGGCGCAGCCAGCCATTTCTCCTTACTTCGCGCGCGTCTTCGGACCCTCTGCGAGCAACGCGATGCGATACGCCGCACCGCGGCCGACGACATACAGCGTCTTGCGGTCCTTGCCGGCGAACGCAAGGTTCTGCGGCGCCTTCGGCAGCGGAATCACGCCGAGCGCAGCACCCTTCGAACTGAAGATCTGGATGCCTTCGCTCGAGGCCACATACAGCCGGCCCTGCGCATCGACGGCGAGTCCGTCGGCGCCACTGCTCCAGCCGTTCTCGGTCTGCTTGAAGCCGGCGAGCTTCGCGAAATTGCGGCGCTTGCTGGCCGTGCCGTCCGCGGCGACGTCATACGCAAAGATGTACTCGCCCGCGGTGTTCGCGACATACAGGGTTTTCTCGTCCGGACTGAGCTGGATGCCATTGGGGCGTGCGATGCTCGTGTCGATCTGCGACAGCTTGCCGGCGGGTGAACGGTAGTACACCGCGGTCGGCACGGGCGGCTGACCGGCTGCAGGCCGCGCGCCCGGATCGGTGAAGTAGATGCCGCCCTTGGTGTCGGCTACGAGATCGTTGGGACGGTTCAGCGGCTTGCCTGCGAAACCATCCACCAGCGTCGCCGCGCGGTCGGCGGGATACACGATGCCGATCGAGGGCTTGCCCGTCTGCACGGACACGATGTCGCCGTTCTTCAGACGCGCAAGGCCGTTCGAGCCGTTGCTGTTCTCCAGGAACGTGCTGATGGAACCGTCTGGTGCGATGCGGGTGATGCGGTTCGCCTGCGTCTCGGTGAAGACGAGACTGCCGTCCGGCAACCCGAGCGGTCCTTCGGTGCCTTCGAATCCGTCACGGATGAACTCGATCTTCGTGCCGGCGGCGACGACGCCGTCGATGGCAGGCGTCTTGAGATCGACGTCGGCGTGTGCCGCGCTGAACAGGGTCAGCGAGGCGAGAGTCGTTGCAATGCGTTTCATGGTCGTCTCCTGCAAAGTTTGATGATTCGTTCTCCCCTCTTCTTCTTTCTTCCTGTGGGGCCGGCTTCAGCCGGCCTTCTGAAGAAGTCAGGCTGAAGCCTGACCTACAGGAAGAAGGCCGGCTTGAAGCCGGCACCACAGGCAGAGAAGAGAAGAAGACCTGCGCTTCGCTCAGTCGCGCTGCCTGAAGCTGTTGTGACAACCCTTGCAGGTCTCGCTCAACTTGCCGAACTGGGCCTTGATGGCAGCGAGGTCGCCACCCTGCGCAATGCGTGCGAGATCGTTGGCGGCCGTGTTGAACTCGATCGCGAGGCGCCGCGCTTCGTCGGGCTGCTTGAAGAACTCCGGCTTGAGCTGCGTCGGCTTCCAGCCGGTACCCTGATCCGTACCCGCGCCGTACAGCGCGCCGAGTCCCGAGTTCGCCACTGCCGCGATGGCGTTCGCGGCGGCAATCACCTGTTCCTTGTTGTAGGTCGCCGGCTGATCGACGACCTGCTTCTTGATCTTCCCGGTATTCCAGCTGATGAAGGAATACGCAGACTGGCGGAAACGGATCTGGTCCTCGATGGGACCGGCGGCGGCAACGGTGGTGACGGCGGCGAGCGAGATGGCAAGCAGGAATGTTCGGTTCATGATCGGGATGTGAAGGAGGAAGGGAACTACCAGTCCGCCGTCGCTGCGGCAGGCACGGCGACTTCAGCGTGAGATGCAGCCGGTGCACGGAACACCAGCCATGAAGCTGTCGCCGCAATCGCAACAGCAGCGACGAATCGCCATCCGAGATGCTTCGTGGTTGCCGCCGACTCGGTGTTCACTGCGACCTTGCTGCCCGTGATCATCGGCGTCACAAGATTCGAACGGCGCACCAGCAGATAGAAGATGATCGCCAGCACGTGCAGGCCGATGAAGCCGGCAAGCACGTAGAAGATCTGTTCGTGCCAGCCGGTAAGCGCATCGCTCGTGCTCTTGCCGACCGACGCGGACAACGGCCCGGCAAAAGCGATGTCGTCGTTGGCGTAGAGACCGGTCGCGACCTGCGCGGCCACCAGCGCCAGCAGCGCGATGACGGAGAGCGCGCCGAGCGGATTGTGTCCGCGCCCCTGCCAGCGACCGCGCAGGTAGGCAACGAGGCGCGACGGCGTCGGAAAGAAATTCCGGAAGCGCGCCGTCGGCGTGCCGATGAATCCCCAGATCAGCCGGAACACCAGCAGCGCCAGCACGAAGGCGCCGATCCTGCCGTGCCAGTCGGCCCAGTTGCTGCCGCCGAACTCGGCGGTCACGTAGGCGGCGGCGATCGACAGCACCAGCGTCCAGTGGAACAGCCGCACGGGCAGATCCCAGACCTGCACCGTGCGCGCGGAAACCTTCGACGCGCGCGCAGCGTCGGCGGCGATGGCTGTTTCTGCCGGGACGGCGCTCACTGCGATGACCGGGCGCGCGCCAGCGTTTCGACGAACTCGAGCGACTTCGCAACGTTCTCCACCGGCGACAGGCCGCTGAGCGTCGCCGCGATCCGGCCGTCCGGCGTGACGATGAAGGTCGTACGTTCGGCCAGGCCATGGCTGATGTCGAGACCGCGCGTGTCCTTCTTGCCTGCCGCGGCGTCGCGGATGCTCAGGTCGAACGAGCGCGCAACGCTGCCGTCGACATCGGACGCCACTGGAATCTTGCCGGCGCAGTATTCCGGGTCTGCGGAAAATTCGGCGAGCCGCTCGATGCTGTCGAGCGAAACGCCGATGACGGACGCACCCGCCGCCGCAAACTTCGCGTGATTCACCGCAAACGTATGCGCCTGCAGATTGCAGCCACCGGTATAAGCCGACGGATAGAAATACACGACCACCGGCCCGCGTCCGAGCGCCTCCTGGAGCGAGAAGGAGAACTTCCTGCCATCGAGCGCCGCGGGCGTGCGGAAATCCGGCGCCTTGTCGCCGGCCTCGAGTGCGGCGAACGCAGGCAGTGCGGTCAGCAGCACGCAGCCAAGCACGAGACGCGAGAGAAGGGTTCGATCAGGGTTTGTAGATTTCATGGCATGCCTTGCAGTTGCTCGCCGTATCGCGCGCAGCCTTGATGGCCGCGTCGAGGTCTTTTGCTTCTATCGCCGTGAACACCCGCTCGACCGTCGCCCGTCCTTCGATCGCGATCTTCACCGCGTCCTCGGCGCCCTTCGCAACGAAGTACTCGTGCGTGTACTGCAGGCCGTCGCGCAGCACCTGCGCATCCGCGAGCGCAGAACTCAGGTTGCCTGCCGTGAGCACGGGCTCGAGATCCTTGAGCGCGGTTTCCATGTCCTGCATCAGGTACGAATCGACGTCGCTGGTATCGATGATGGCGAATGCGAGATGGCCGGGCATGAGCGCAGCCAGCGCCATGCCCCCGATTGCAGTGAATCTCATCGGGATCGGCTGGCCTCTTACGCGAGCAGATCCTTGACCACCTCGCCGTACACGACGGTCGGGCGCTCGGCGCGGCCGTTGTGCAGGTAGGTCACCTTGAGATGGTCGAGTCCCATGAGCTGCAGTACGGTCGCGTGCAAGTCGTAGGTGTCGACACGAACGTCGCTGGCCACTTTCAATCCGATCTCGTCTGTGGCGCCGACCGTGGTACCGGCCTTGATGCCGCCGCCGGCGAGCCACTGCGTGTAGCCCCATGGATTGTGGTCGCGGCCATCACCGCTCTGACCGTACGGCGTGCGGCCGAACTCGGAAGTCCACACGACCAGCGTCGAATCGAGCAGCCCGCGCGACTTCAGGTCGGCCAGCAGGCCGGCGATCGGCTTGTCGACCGCGCGCGCATGCGCACGATGATTGCCTTCGAGATTGTTGTGCCCGTCCCAGTTGCGATCTTCGCCGTCAATCTCCTGCGGACCCGAGATCACCTGGATGAAACGCACACCGCGTTCCACAAGCCGGCGTGCGCGCAGCATGCACGTGCCATAGCCTTCAGTGGCCGGATCGTTGAGGCCGTAGAGTTCGCGCGTCGCGGCCGATTCCTTCCTGAGATCGACCGCTTCTGGCGCGGCGATTTGCATCTGCGCTGCCAGTTCGTAGGAGCGGTTGCGTGCCTTGAGTTCGGTGTCCTCGGGAAAGCGATCGCCCAGGCGACGATTCAGGCGATTCAGCAGATCGAGCGAATGCTCCTGCTGCGCGGCGGCGACTGCTTCCGGCGCCGTGAGATGCAGGATGGGTGAATCGCCGGTGCGGAAGGCCGTGCCCTGATACACCGCGGGCAGGAATCCCGAGGCCCAGTTGACGGAGCCGCCGCGCGGTTCCTTGCTGTCGTTGTAGAGCACGACATACGCAGGCAGGTTCGGATTGGCAGCGCCCAGCGCGTACTGCACCCACGAACCCAGCGACGGCCGGCCGGGATTCAGGTCACCGGTGTTCAGTTTGAGAATGGAAATGTCGTGAGTCGCGCCGATCGTGACACTCGACTTGACGAAGGCTAGATCGTCCGCGTGCTGCGCCAGGTTCGGCAGCAGATCGGAGAACCATGCGCCGCTCTCCCCGTACTGTTTCCAGGTGCGCTCGGTCGCGAACAGTTTGCCGCTGACGCCGCGCACGCCTTCCTTGATGCCTTGCATGAAGGACTCGGGAACTTCCTTTCCCGCGAGCTTGATCAGTTCCGGCTTGTAGTCGTACAGATCGAGCGTGCTCGGTGCGCCATCCATGTGCAGCCAGATCACCGACTTCGCCTTGGCGGCGAAGTGCGTCGATTTCGGTGCCAGCGGATCGATGAATTCTGCCGCCTGGGCGGCGGACAGCAGCCCGCCGCCCGGCGCATACAGACCGGCGACCGCGAGACCTCCCAGTCCGTAACCCGCCGTGGTGAGAAACTGTCGTCGTGAATGCGTGGTCATGTCGTGTTCCTGATAAGACGGTTCAGAAGCGATAGGTGAATTCGTTGGAGTTGGCGACGGTGTGGACGAGATCCACGAACGCCGCGGCGCGCACCGGATCGACGCTCGCCGGATTGCTGAGTCCGGTGGGCACCGCAAGCGCCAGCTTGCCTTCGGCCGCCTTGCTGCGGACCACACCGGTCTCCTGATCGAGGAATGCGCGCAATGCCGCCTTCTCTTCCTTGTCCGGCGTGCGCGAGAACAGGATGCGATAGAGCTGATCGAGCTGCGCCGATTCATCGTTACCCGCTTCGCTGATCACGCGTCCCGCGAGCGCCTTCGACCAGCCGAACACGACCTCGCTGTTGAACAGCGTGAGCGCCTGCAGCGGCGTCGTGGTCACGTCGCGCTTGCTGTGCGCCTGCTGCGCCGACGCCAGATCGAATGGCTGCAGCAACGGATAGGGAACGCTGCGCCGCGTGAAGATGTAGATGCTGCGGCGATTCTGTTCCTGCGGATCCTGGGACACGAGCCACAGGTTGCCGGCGTTCAGATTGGACGGCACCGGCGGAAACACCGCCGGGCCGCCGATCTTCTGTTCCAGCTCGCCTGCCGCCACCAGCAGCGAATCGCGAATCTGTTCGGCTTCGAGTCGCCGCCGCGGGAAGACCGCGAGCAGTTTGTTTTCCGGATCGGCCGCGAAGACCTCCTCACGGAAAGCGGACGACTGACGATAGGTGCTCGACAGCAGGATCTGCCGGTGCAGCGACTTCACGCTCCATCCCTGGCGTACGAAATCGCTGGCCAGATAGTCCAGCAGTTCCGGATGCGTCGGACGCTGCCCGGCGCGACCGAAATCGCTGACGGTGGCAACGATGCCGCGGCCGAAATACTGGTCCCACACGCGATTCACGAATACGCGCGCCGTGAGCGGGTTGGTCGGGCTCGCGATCCAATTGGCCAGTGCCGTACGACGTCCGGATGACGTGGCCGTGGGCTTGACCACCGGCTGCTCCGTCGTGATCGCGGCAGGGAACGCCAGCTGCACTTCTTCGAGCGGACGTTCGTTGTCGCCGCCGAAGAAAACGTAGGTCGGCGGTGCGTCCGCGCGGCCCAGCTCGCTCATGGAAGAAATGGTCGCCGAGCCCGTTGGCTTGAGATGGTCGAACTTCTTCAGCTCCTCCTGCAGGCGCTGGTATTCGGCGTACAGCTCGCGATATTCCTTGTGATAGTGCGGCGCCGACTCCGCCGAGTTGTCTTCCAGGTAGCTCGACAGCACGTTGTCGCTCAGATAGTCGCCGTAGCGGTTGTGCACCCAGCGATCCACCGCGTCCCACTGTCCTTCCGGCTTGCGCAGCGACGTTTGCGTAGCTTTGGCATAGCGCTCGTAGTTGTAGAGCTCGGCCTCGCTGCGCACCTTGTCGATGATGGCCTTCTGCCGGGCCTTGATCTCGCGCGTCGCTTCCTTGTAGGCAGCCTGCGCCTTTTCGAAATCGATCTCCTGCTGCGTCTTCTGCGCCGGAACGTCGTCGACCGCACTGGTGTTCGCGAAGAATGCCTGCAGCTGGAAATACTCCTTCTGCGAAATCCTGTCGCTCTTGTGATTGTGGCAACGCGCGCAGGCGACGGTCTGCGCCAGGAATACTTCGCCCACCGTGTCGGTCATGTCGGTGGTGTGCTGGTATTTCTTCTGGATCAGGTCGCGCGAGTTCGCATTGTCGGGATAGCTGCGCAGAAAGCCCGTGGCGATCAGCCCGGCCTGGCCTGCATCCGGCAGTTCGTCGCCGGCGAGCTGTTCCTTGATGAAGCGATCGTAAGGTTTGTCTTCGTTGAACGCGTTGATCACGTAATCGCGATAGCGCCACATGTTCGGACGGGTCTGATCACCCTGGAAACCGGCGCTGTCGGCATAGCGGGCCAGATCCAGCCAGCGGCGTGCCTGACGCTCGCCATATTCCGGCGATGCCAGCAAGCCATCGACGAGCTTTTCGTAAGCATCGGGCGAGCGATCCTTCACGAAGGCATCGACTTCCTGCGGCGTGGGAATGACACCCAGCGTGTCGAGCGTGGCGCGACGAATGAACGTGGCCCGATCGGCATCGGGTGAAGGCCGCAGATTCTTCTGTTCGAGCTGCGCGAGGATGAAGGCATCGACGGGCGTACGTACCCACTTCGACTGCTTCACTGCCGGAATATCCACCGACTTGACGGGTTCGTAGGCCCACCAGTTCCTGACAGCCTTCGCGGGCGCTGCAGCCGGCGCCGGATCGTTCGCCGCAACGGCCGTTGCAACGGCGAATCCTGCCGACAGCGCCAGGTACGCCACTTTCTTCTTCACCGACATGCCAGCTCCTTTCGACTCGTTCGCTCGATTCGTCTGTGTCGCAAACACGGTTCTCGATTTCCGGAGAACGCGAGCAAGCCATGTGCCAGCAGCGCTTCGTGACCGATTCGCTACCGCACGATGACCTGCTCGTATCGCAGGGCTCACCCAGCCCGCAGATTTCGCCTCGCACGGGTCACGGCGCGGTGACAGCGCCACACCAGTCGCGACGCATGCCTGTTGGGGCGACAGCACGGCTGTTCCGTTTGATTCATGTTCACGCGGCAGCTCGTCATGCTCGTTCATGATTGACGTCCTCGAAGTGCGTGCCGCAACGCTCACAGACGCCCGCTCAGCGAGACGCCGAACCAGCGGCTCACCGGCGGCACGGCGCTTTCCCAGGTTCTGACCAGCGGCGTGTCGTCGCCGAGGACGTTCTTGCCGAGTACGCTGAGGTCGTAGTTGCCCCAGCGCAGTCCGACCGAGAGATCGGTGGTGCTGTATCCCGGAATCCAGGAATAACTCGACAGCGCCACGTCGGAATTGAACTCGCTGATGTAGGCCGTGTTCAGGCTGACGTGGAGATCGGCGTCGTCGAGCCCCCTGATGGAGACGGGATACTGGAAATCCACACCGATGTTCGCCGAGTACTTCGAGGCGCCGGGCAGTTGCAGGCCAGCCGCATCACGGTAGCTCGCGGCGCCGGGCCAGGTGTTCTCCACCGGCTGCGGTGCGTTCGGAAATTTCACGTAGTAGGCATCGTTGTAGGCGCCGGAGAAGCGGATCGACGTGTGCGGGATCCCCGTGTAGAACGCGTCTATCTCGACTCCTTTGGCGCGCACCTTCTCGGCGTTGCCGGTCTGCTGCGTGTAGTAGAAGTTGCCGTCGTTGGCGCTATTGGTCGTGTACTCGTCGAAGATGAGCACGGCCTGCTGATAGTCTTTGATGTCCGTGAGGAACAGCGCGGCATTGAGGACCAGCGAACCATCGAGCCACAACGTCTTGACGCCAAGTTCGTACGAGGTGTTCTTCTCCGGTCGGGCAGGCGTGGCAATGCCATTGGTCACCAGCGCGATGCCGGCCTTCTCGCCGTACTGGTACGACGCGTATCCCGTGATGTTGTCGGTGAACCGATAGCTCGGACTGACGAGATAGCTTGGCTGCGTGTCGTCGAACGTACCGACCTGCGTGCCCTCCCATACGACACCGATGCGTCCCGCGCGAGTCGCCTTGGCCGCAGCGATCTGTCGTCGCTGCGTATCGTTGAGCGCGGCATACGAGGCGACGCCGAAGTACTTGTTGGCCGTGAAATCCGCCAGCGCGAGCTGCTCGGGGGTGTTGGTGCCCAGCACACCCGTGGTCGCATCGCTGTCGAATCCACCGAGCTTCACGCCATTGACAGCGACCGGGTTCAGCTCCGGTGCGTATCCCTCCTTGGTATTTCCTCGCCACACACCATTGGTGCGGTCCTCGCGAGTGAAACGCGCACCGGTGGTCAGCGTGAACGAGTCAGTCACGCGCCACTTCGCCTGACTGAAGGCAGCACTGGTGCTGTTTTTGATCTCCTGTCCGGTCCGCGTCTGCAGACCCCAGACGGAATTCAGCAGCAGGTAGCGACCCGCAGCATCGCGATCGAGCAGGTTGTATCGCGCATTGTTGGCGAACCATGCGCCGGCATCTGCGCCGTGATCGTCGCCGCCGCTGATGTAGTTCGTCTCCTGCTCGAGGAAGTACATTCCCACGGTGTAGTCGAAGACACCGCCGAGGCTGTTGCTGACCCTGAACTCCTGGCTGGTCTGTTCGTTGTGGCTGTAGCCGCCGCCGTTCTTGGTGACGTCGAAGGTCGTGCCTTCGTCGTTGCCGGCGCGAAAAGCGTAGTCACGCCACGCCGTGATCGACGTCAGCAGATAACTGCCGACCTGCCAGTTGAACTCGGCCGATGCACCGCGACTCTTGGTGACCAGCGGCCGCTGCGCATCCAGGTCGACCGTGTTGCCGAGATAATCGCGTTCGTAGCTGTAGTCCTCGACCTGGGCGAACCAGCGTCGCGCGAGCCGGTCTTCCACACCGAGGCTCGTCACCGGACTGCCGTTGGCATAGAAGTCGGGTCGCTCGCGATAGAAATTCCAGCCGTTGTAGAACTCCGAGCGCTGCGGCTTGATGTCGACAATGAAACGGCCTTCGAAGTTGTCGGTAGGCGTCAGCAGGAACTGCAGTCGTCCCTCGGCACTGTCCTGATTCAGGAAGGTGTGATCCGGGTTGTACGAGTTCGGATAATCGCCATCACCCTTGTCGACATTGGCCGATGCACGCCACGCCAGCAGGCCGTCGATCAGCGGCCCGCCGGCCGCCACCGTTCCCGTGATGCGGCTGTTCTGCCCCAGCGATACCTGCCATTCGGCGGTCGGCTCGAACGTCGGCCGCTTGGTCGTGACGTTGATGAGTCCGACGTTGGCGTTCTTTCCGGACAGCGTGCCCTGCGGACCGCGCGTCACCTCGATCGCTTCGACATCGAAGAAACCGAAGGTCGCGAGCGGGTTGTAGGCATAGGGCACGTTGTCGACGACGACGCCGACGCTGGGATCCATTGCATCCGTCTGCGCCTGCTTGCCGATGCCGCGCATTGAAATGGCGCTGGTACGCGAGTTGCCCGCGCTCCACGACACGTTGCTGAGCCGCTGGACCAGCGACTTGATGTCGCGCGCCTGCAGCCGATCGAGCTCCTCACCGCCGACAATGGAGATCGACAGCGGAATCTCCTGTGTCTCGCTCAGCTCCGTGCGGACGCGGGTGCGTTCGCCAATGACCTCGACGCGTTCGATCTCCTGCCGATCGGTCGCGGCCTCCGCATCGGCTGACGCGGACTGAGCCTGCGAAGCCTCCGCGGCCATGAGCAACAGGGCGCCGGTAACGGCGGTGGAATGACGAGTCGAAACTCCCGTAATTTTCTTTGACATGATCTCCAAAGCCCCATGACGATGATTCAAGAAGGATTCGGATGAGCACGAATCCGCGAGGGCCTGTAGGAGCAAGTGAGGTGCCAGGATTCCTCCTGGTTCGAGTATTGAGAGCTCGTGAGAACGTAAGTCTCGGAACGGACGCAGTCTTGCGACGATCATGATAAATGCGCATGTCGTCATGCCTCGACGACGACGCGCAATGCGCGACCGGCGGCTGCTTTTACTTCCGCAGCTTTTTGCGTGTGTTTGATGAATTCGGTACAGCGTCGACGCAGTCAGTCGTTGCCGATCACTGGAGGCTCAGGATCCAGGCAATCACCGCCTGCAGATTCTCATCGGAAATCTTCTCCTCGCCATTCGGCTGCATCGGCAGATCGCCCCACTCGCCTTCACCGCCTTCGCGGACTTTGGCGAACAGGCGCGCCGCGGCCTGTGGATCACCGCGATGGCGGGCTGCCACTTCCTTGAAGGACGGACCCAGCAGTTTCTGGTCGACGCGATGGCAGCTGATGCAGCCGCCGCGTTCCATCAGTGCTTCATCCGATGCGAATGTCTGCACGGGCAATGACGTCGCTGCCCATACCGCAACCAGCGACAGCGCGATGCGCTTTGCGATCGATGCGTTCGACTTCATGCGGAGCGCGGCTCGCACAACAGTCCGCGCAGGGAAATCCCGTGCAACGCCGCCTTGTTGCGGATCGACGATTCGGTACGGCGCAGGATCTTGGCGATCTCGCGCAATGACGTGCGTGCTTCGACCAGTGACTGCAGCTTCTGCACATCGTGCATCGACCATGAATTTGCCGCTGACGGCACCGTGAAACCTCTGGACATTCCGCTCATCACTCCCGATCGATTCTGCGAGGACGATTCATAGCAAGAGACCTGCCAGACCGGTCCTCGTTACCGGTCTGGAATGCACTTTGAATGTGCTGTGCGAATTTTCGGCGGCGGTCGGCCGCGCGTGGATGCCGGCGGGTCACCCGAGGGTCACAGCGGATGGCCGCGGACCCGGCGCGGCTGCTGAGCGGGAATCAGCGACACGACTCGAATGCTGATTCCAGAACAACGCCGCGCATTGCTGTGCGAAGCAGGACGCCCGCCGTTCGCAGGCGTCCCGCGGCATGCGCTGATCAGTACTTCACGGAGCATCCATACGGCTGAGTCGACGCAACGCGCAGCGGCTTGCCCGCGTTGAGATCGGCGAGCGCTTGCGGCACGTACTGCGTTGCCTTCGAGATGTCCTCCACCTTCGAGCTCGGAATCGAATCGATGGCGCCGGCGTACTGCAGCGTGCCCTTCGCGTCGATCACGTACAGATGCGGCGTGGTCTTGGCGCCGTAGAGTCGACCGACGTTTCCCGGCGAATCGAGCAGATAGGCCGTCTGCTTGCCGCCGCTGCTGGCAATCACCTGCTTCGCGGCCGCACCGTCCACGTGGCCCTGCTTGCCTTCGGCGGACGAGTTGATCGTGAGCCACACGACGTCCTCGCCGGTCGCCTGGCCCTGCTGGGCCTGCAGATTGCCGCTGTAGTGCTTCTTCAC
>NZ_DAINNK010000054.1:2435-36440 GCF_036735925.1 Povalibacter sp. | reverse complement strand
TCGTTGGACTCCCCCTCGGCGACCGCATTGTAAACACAGTTCGCGGCGCGGGAGGACTGGCGCGGAGACGAGATCGCCGAGTTTCCATTGGTGCTGGCGTCCCCTGCAGCCGCCCTAAGGCGATCCCTCATTCGCCCCGCTGTGGTTTCAAGTCGTCCTGTCCGTAGTCGATACCGGAGGCACATCGGAGCATCCGATAGCCATCGACAGGTCGATCATGCAAGACAGGAAACGTCACAGTCTGCGCACGCGGGTCCTCGCGGTCATCGTGTCGTTCGTGCTCGTGGGTTTCATTGCCACCATTGCGGTGCTCACCTATCAGGCGAGTTCGATGCAGAAGAAGGTGGCGCTGCAGTACGCCCAGCAGCTGGCGCGCAGCAACGGCGGCGACGTGGCGTCCCGTCTCGAACAGGCGCTCGATGCCGCACGCTCGGTGGCGCATGCGCTCGGCGGCATGCAGTCGGCGGGACTCGCCGATCGCGCCGCCGCCGATGCGATCCTGAAGAGCGTGCTCGACGGCAATCGGGAATTCCTCGGCGTATGGACCGGCTGGGAGCCGAATGCATTCGACGGCAGGGACAGCCAGTTCGTCGGCAAGCCGGGCCACGATGCGACGGGCCGCTACGTGACGTACTGGAATCGCGCCGGTGGGCAGATCCAGTCGGAACCGCTGGTCGACTACGACAAGGATGGCGCCGGCGACTACTACCAGCTGGCGAAGAAGAGCGGCAACGAAACCATTCTCGAACCCTACAGCTACAGCATCGGCGGTCGCGACGTGCTGATGACCAGCCTCGCCGTGCCGATCCGCGTCGGCGGCAGGATCGTCGGCGTGGCGGGTGTCGACATCGCGCTGGCCGATCTGCAGGACACCATCAGCAAGATCCGCGTCTACGACACGGGTTATGCCAGCCTGATTTCCTACGGCGGCCTCTACGTCAGCGACATCGATGCCGCCAATGTCGGCAAGCATCTCGGCAGCGATGCGGCCGCCGACGTGACGCAGATCGGCGCGGGCGTCGAATTCAGCCGCACCTTCGACAGCGACGTGCTGCACACCGAGGTGACCCGTCTCTATGCGCCGGTGCGCATCGGCGGTGTCGTCACGCCGTGGTCGTTTGCGATCACGGTGCCGGAAGAGCGCATCCTGGTCGACGTCAACCGGCTGCGTAATACCGCGATCGTCCTCGGGCTGCTGAGCATCGTGGCCGTCTCGCTGGGCCAGAGCATCGTGCTCGACCGCCTGGTGCTGAAGCCCGTCGGCGGCGAGCCGGAGGATGCGGCGAACATCGCCAACACCGTGGCGCGCGGCGACCTGACGGTGCGCATCGCCGTGCGCGACGGCGACTCCACGAGCCTGATGGCGGCGCTCAGGAACATGCAGACGCAGCTGTCGGGCGTGGTCTCCACGGTGCGCGGCAATGCCGATCGCGTCGCCATTTCCAGTTCGCAGATCGCGCAGGGCAACGACGATCTTTCCAGTCGTACGCAGGAACAGGCCTCGGCGCTCGAAGAAACCGCGGCCAGCATGGAAGAGATGACCGCCACCGTGAAACAGACTGCCGACAACGCGCGCCAGGCCAACCAGCTCGCCATCGGCGTGCGCAGCCAGGCGGACGACGGCGGCGCCATCGTGGCGCAGACCATCAGTGCAATGAGCGCGATCAACGAGGCGAGCAAGCGCATTGCCGACATCATCAGCGTGATCGACGAGATCGCGTTCCAGACCAACCTGCTGGCGCTCAATGCCGCAGTGGAAGCCGCGCGTGCCGGCGAGCAGGGTCGCGGGTTCGCCGTGGTCGCCTCCGAAGTGCGCAACCTGGCGCAGCGCAGCGCCAGCGCGGCGAAGGAGATCAAGGGGCTGATCGAGGATTCGGTGAGCAAGGTCACCGTGGGATCGGCGCTGGTGGATCGCTCGGGCAAGGCGCTCGCCGACATCGTCGGCAGCGTCAAGAAGCTGACTGACGTGGTCGCGGAAATCTCCGCGGCCAGCCAGGAGCAGGCGGCCGGCATCGATCAGGTCAACAACGCCATCACCCAGATGGACCAGACGACGCAGCAGAACGCGGCGCTCGTCGAAGAGAGCGCCGCGGCGGCGGAGAGTCTCAAGGATCAGGCGCAGCGGCTGGTGCAGGCCGCGGCCGTCTTCAAACTGACGGAGGAGCAGATTGCCGCGATGGGCGCGGCGGAGCTTCGCGAACTTCCTGCGCCTGTCGCGACGAATCCCGTCCGCAACATCGTGCGGCCGCAGTTCGGGCGGCGCTCGGCCTGACGTTTTCGCGGCCTCGTGGCCGCGGGTCAGCGGCGGCGTTTCGCCGCCGGCCTGCCGACGGCTTTGCCTGACTGGCTCATCGACGGCGTCACGATCAGCCGGTCATGGATCTCGGCGATCTGTTCGATGGGCAACGGCTTTTCCTGACGCAACCACCACGCGAGCAGCTCGATGGTGGAGCTCACGGCGAAGACCACGGCGAGATCGGCCGGCAGCCAGCTTCCGGGAAGTTCCTTCTGCTTCGCCAGTGCGCGCGCACTGCTCAGCAATTCCTCGCGCAACGCGCTCGCGGCGCCGCCCGTCAGCAGCGTCGACCACAACTGCCGGTGTTCATCGACATACGTGAACAGCGCGACCGATGCCGCGCGCGTATCGCTGGCCTCGATGTTCGGCCAGCCGAGTTCGACGAAACGCCGCATCTGTTCCGCGGCAATCTCATCCAGCAGCGCTTCCTTCGTCGTGTGATGACGGAAGAAGGTGGTGTACGACACCTCGGCCTGCGCGGCGATGTCGCGGATGCTGATGTCTTCCAGCGCCTTGCGTTCCAGCAGTTCCAGCAGGGCGCGGCGCAGGGCCTCGCGGGTGCGGACGGCGCGGGCATCCTGCGCGGCGGACAGATGCGGTCTATGCGTTTTGTGCAACACGGTATTGCATATGAAATAGTGTATTGCTTATCTTATACCGCGAGTTCCCGCGGCCGGTCGCGGGATGGCGGATGCAACGGGGGAATCGAACATGTCTACGTCGACTGACGGCGCTGTCTGCTGGGATCCCTACCGGCCCGATTTCTGGATGGACCCGTATCCGGTGTTCCGGCGCCTGCGCGAGGAAGCGCCGCTCTATTACAACGAGCAGTACGACTTCTACGCGGTCAGCCGCTTCGCGGATGTCGAGGCCTGCTTCAACAACAGGGAGGTCTTCAGCTCGGCACGCGGCGACGTACTCGAGTACATCAAGTCCGACATGGACATTCCCGGCGGCATGTTCATCTGGGAGGACCCGCCGCTGCACACCGTGCATCGCAGCGTGCTGACGCGCGTGTTCACGCCGAAGCGCATGAATGCGCTGGAAGACCAGATCCGCGCCTACTGCGTGCGCTGCCTCGATCCGCTGGTGGGCGCAGGCGGCTTCGACTTCATCACCGATTTCGGCGCCGAGATGCCGATGCGCGTCATCGGCATGCTGCTCGGCATTCCCGAGCAGGACCAGGCGGCGATCCGCGAACGAGTCGACGCGGCGCTGCGTACCGAAGCCGGCAAGCCGATGGAAGTCGGCCAGGCCGTCTATCACGGCGAAGGCTTCGAGGATTACATCGACTGGCGCGCGAAGAATCCGTCCGACGATCTCATGACGGAACTGCTGCACGTCGAGTTCGTCGATGAGACCGGCACGAAACGCAAGCTCAAGCGCGAGGAAATCCTGGTGTTCGTCAACATCCTCGCCGGCGCGGGCAATGAGACCACGACGCGACTGATCGGCTGGACCGGCAAGATCCTCAGCGACAACCCCGAGCAGCGCGCGATCCTGGTCGGGAATCCCGCACTCATCCCGAACGCCGTCGAAGAACTGCTGCGCTACGAACCGCCCGGTCCCTCGGTGGCCCGGTACGTGAAGTCGGACATCGAGATTCACGGCCGCAAGGTGCCGGCCGGCAGCGCCATGCTGATGCTCGTGGCCTCGGCGAATCGCGATCATCGCCGCTATCCCGACGGCGATGTCTTCGACGTGCGTCGCGAAGGGCCGCCGCACATCACGTTCGGTCGCGGCATCCATGCGTGTCTCGGCTCTGCACTCGCGCGCGTCGAAGGACGCGTGGCCATCGAAGAACTGCTCAGGCGCTTCCCGCACTGGACCGTCGATCTCGACAACGCGAAGCTTTCTTCGACGTCGACCGTGCGCGGCTGGGACAACCTGCCGGCGATCACGCAACACGGTGGCGCGCGCAGGACCAGCGCCGCAGCTCAGGCGGTCGCGGCGCCGAAGCCCGAGGGCGAGACCTGGGATCTGGTACTCGCCACCCCGATGGGTCCGCAGCCCATGACGATGACTTTCGCGAGAAACGGCGCAACGTTCGCCGGCGCGATCAAGGGTGAAATGGGCGTGCAGGACATCAGCGGCAAGATTGCCGGCAACACGCTGTCCTGGGCGCTGAGTCTCACCAAACCGGTGTCGATCAAGCTCGGTTTCGAAGCCAACGTGCAGGGCGATGAGATGACGGGCAAGGTCAAGCTCGGCATGTTCGGCTCGGCGGGCCTGACCGGAAAGCGCGTCGGCTGACGCCGTCGCTGCGCACCAGGAGCAACATCGATGGCGAAGATCACGTACGTCGAGTTCAGCGGCAAGGAGCATGTGCTCGACATCGCGCCCGGCACGAGCGTCATGCAGGGCGCGATCAACCACAATGTCCGCGGCATCATCGCGGAGTGCGGCGGCGCGTGTTCGTGCGCCACCTGTCACGTCCATGTCGACGATGCCTGGGTCGAGCGGCTCGAAGCCAGGAGCGACATGGAAGATGCGATGCTCGAGGCCGTCGTCGAACTGCAGCCGAACAGCCGGCTGTCCTGCCAGATCAAGGTGACCGATGCGCTCGACGGTCTGGTCGTACGCATGCCCGCGAAGCAGGTGTAACAGTCGCTTTACAACCGCAATGGTTGCTTACAACTTCGCCATGATGTGAAAGGCTTCGCCGCGCCGCGTGGCTTAGTTTCCGGAGCTCATCGGATCGCATGATCCGTTTCTCTGGAGCAGTTCATGAAGGTGTTGAAGGCGCTGGCAGCGGTTCTCCCGCTGGCCCTGTTTCTCGGTGCGTGCAATCTCGATGACATCAAGGGCGGCGACGACGACAAGAACAAGGCCAGCCTGCGCCTGCTGAACCTGAGTCCGGGATATCAGTCCCTGGATCTTTACGCCAACGACGGCACCAGCAGCGACGAACTGAAACTGGAAGCCGTCGGCTACAACACGATGAGCGACTACGCGTCGTTCGCTGACGCCACGTACTCGCTCAAGCTGCGGCGTGCCGGCGTCAGCAGCACCCTGCAGACGCTGAGCAGCGCCAAGCTGGTCGAGGATTCGCATACCGTGCTGGTGGCGTACGGTTCGAACGGACATTTCGGCTCGGTGGTGTTCAACGAGGACGCGAGCGATGCCGGCAGCGGCGAGAGCAAGATCATCCTCGTCAACACCGGCGAGGCCGGTTCGCTGAGCGTGTACCTGACCGGCGAGTCCGTCGCGCTGGAAGACGCGACGCCCCAGTTCAGCGGCGTGGCGCACGGCAGTGCCGCATCGGCCGTCATCGTGGAAAGCGGAACCTATCGCCTGCGGGTCACTGGCGCCGGCGATACCGCCGACGTGCGCCTGGATCTTGCCGAGGTGGCTTTCAAGGAGAAGGAAGTGACGGCCCTGCTGCTCTCGGCCACGCAGGGCGGCGTGCTGGTGAACGCCGTGCTGTTGCCGCAGCAGGGCAGCCCCACGCTTCTCAACAACAGCAAGGCGCGCATCCGCGGCGCCGTCGGCATCGCCAATGGCACCAGCGTGACGGCGAAAGTCGGCAGCGTTTCCCTGCTGTCGAACGCGGGCATCGGCGTGATCGGCAGCCGCTACAGCCAGGTGGAAGCCGGTACGGCGACGGTGTCGGTCGCCGTCGACGGCACGGCGCTCAGCGTGCCCGCGGCGACGCTCGCTGCCGGCGGCGACTACACGCTGCTGGTGTGGAGCAATACGACGAATGGCGCGCAGACCACGCTGATCAGCGACGACAACCGCCTGCCGGTGACCAGCGGCAAAGCCAAGGTCCGCATCATCAACGGCGTCTCGGGACTCGAAGCGCCGATCACGCTCTCGGTCGATTACTCGCCGCTCATCGAAGGCATCGCGCTGGGTACGGCCTCGTCCTTCGTCGAAGTGGACGGCGGCCTCAACTACCAGTTCGACATCGCCAACGGCGACACGGGCGTCAATCTGTTCACGCGCACCGGCACCTCGATGCAGACCGGCAGCGTGTACACCATGTTCATGCATGGCGGCGGCACGAGCGCCGTCGGTGCGACGCTGCGCAAGGATCGATAGCGCGGAGGAGGGGCGCGATCTTTTCCTTCCTCGCGCCCCTCCCGGGAAGAACGTACATCTGCGTTACAGATCCGCTGCGTATGCGCAACGGATTTCCGCAACGTCCTGCAACACCATTTCAGGTGCGGTTCATTCCCGGTCGCCAGACTGCGTCGGTATCGCTCGCTGGCCGTCGAGCTGAAGGGTTGCAACGACATCGTCCCGCTATGACGAATCTCCCGCACATTCTCGTCGTCGACGACGATCACCAGATCCGCAGCCTGTTGACCCGGTACCTGAACATGAATTCGCTGCGCGCGACGGCCGTGGCGGATGCCACGGCACTCGACCGCGTGCTGGCCAACGAACGCGCCGATCTCGTCGTGCTCGACGTCATGCTGCCCGGCGAGGATGGCCTGTCCGTGTGCCGCCGCCTGCGTGCCGAGGATCGCGCGCCCGTCATCATGCTGACGGCCCGCGACAGCGAACTCGATCGCATCGTCGGGCTCGAAGTCGGCGCCGAGGATTACATGGCGAAACCGTTCAATCCGCGCGAACTGCTGGCGCGGATCCGCAACGTGCTGCGTCGGGTGGAACGGTCGATCCGCCGACCGGTGGCCAGCACGCGCGCCCGCTATCGCTTTGCCGGCTGGACGTTCGACACGGTCTCGCGCAACCTGCTGAATGCCGAAGGTCAGCGATTGCACCTAGCCGGTTCCGAGTACGAGTTGCTGCATGCGCTGGTCGCTCACGCCAATTGCGTGCTGAGCCGCGACCAGCTCATCGAGATCACGCGCGGACGCGCTGCCGATCCGTTCGATCGCAGCATCGATGTCATCGTCAGCCGGCTGCGTCAGCGACTCGGCGACGACGCCCGCGAACCGCGCATCATCAAGTCGGTGTATCGCAAGGGTTACGTCTTCGCCACCGCGCTCGAAGTGGAGTGATCCTGCCGGTCGCTCCGCTACATCGTCCGCTTGAGATAGCCGAACAGCGCCGGATGCCGAGTCTGCAGCTCGCGCCGCAGCGACAGTTCTTCGTCCTTGCGGCCGGCGCGCCGCGCCTGCAGCAGTCGATGAACGCTGCGGTACTGCGCTTCGCCGCGTGTCTCGCCCGCGGCGAGTTCCAGCGGCAGGTGCTGAACCAGGCCGGCTTCGTGCAGCAGCAGCCACGCGGGAAAGTCGGCGGCGTTCAGTTCGATGTCGTCTTCGCTGTCGAGGAAACGGCGCCACAGGGCGGTGACGCCGGTATCCGGCTGCGTCTTCGACTCCAGCGCCTGTTCGGCCTGCGCAGGATGCTGCCAGCACAAATGACACCAGGCGGTGAGCGCCTCGATGCGCTGCTGACGATAGAACGCACTGTGAGCGAGGCGCAGGCACAACTCGGCGTGCCGCGGCCAGTCCGCGTCGCTGCGCACGCATTCGCTCACGCCGGCCCAGTCCTGCGCCTGGCTGAGGGCATGACTGCGATGAAGCAGCGGTTCGTCGGGCGAGAACGGCCGGTCCTGCAGCCGCTGCGCGAGCCGGCTCCACAGCGGCGAGAGCAGATCCCGCGACTGCGTGCCCAGCAGGCGTTTCGCATGCGGCGCGATTTTCTGCAGGAATGCCAGCGACTGCGCGGCGTCGGTCGCCGGCTGGTTCAGGCTCAGCAGCGCCGTCAGCAGTTGATCGAAGGCGGGCAGGTCGGTGTTGTTCGGCGCCTGCGCATACAGGCGATCGAGCAGGCGCTGCGCCTCGGCGGCATTGCGCGACGACAGCGCCTGCGCGATGCCGTTCGTGAGCGCGACGACGGGATTGTCGAAGAACAGATCCATCTGCGGCACGCTCTGCGCCGGCACGAAGCGCGTGGCGATCAGCCGGTGCAGTTTGCCGTCGGCGCTGACGCGCAGCGGTTTCGCAGCCGCTCCCGATTGCCAGGTGTGGAATTCCTGCGCCTGCTCGACCAGGCCGATGCTGCGCGCATACGCGTTGACGGCTTCGACCTGCGCACGGATTTTTTCCGCACTGCCCATCAGCACGTCGTCGAGCAGTTCGATCTCGCCGCGGCGCCACGATTCGTAGTCGGCGTAGGTCAGCCGGCCGCAGTTGATCAGCAGTTCCAGCGGCGCGAAGCCGCCCTGTTCCATGAGTTGCGCATCCACCTGCGCCTGCAGGGCCGGGTCGAGTCGGGTCATGACAGCAGCAGTTTCTCCAGGTCGGCAGCGCTGAGCTGCGTGGGCGAGGCGTTCGCGTCCGAATACATCTGGCTCGCCAGCGCGCGTTTGTCGTCCTGCAGCTGCAGGATCTTCTCTTCCACCGTGCCTGCGGCGATGAGCCGGTACACGAACACCGGCTGCTGCTGGCCGATGCGATGGGCGCGATCGGTGGCCTGTGCTTCGGCGGCGGGATTCCACCAGGGATCGTAGTGGATCACGGTGTCTGCGGCGGTGAGGTTGAGGCCGGTGCCGCCGGCCTTGAGACTGATCAGGAACAGCGGCACGTTGCCGCGCTGGAAGCGCTCGACCACCTCGGTGCGATTGCGCGTCGCGCCGGTCAGCAGGCAGTACGGGATGCCGAGTTCACGCACTGCGTGTTCGATGAGTTCCAGCATGCTCGTGAACTGCGAGAACAGCAGGATGCGCCGGCCCTCGGCCACCAGTTCCGGCAGCACGGTCGTGAGCCAGTCCATCTTGGCCGACGGAATCTGGCGCGTGTCCGCGTCGCTGCCGACCAGCCGCGGATCGCAGCAGGCCTGTCGCAGTTTCAGCAGGGCGTCCAGCATCGTGATGTGGCTGCGCGCCAGTCCCTGCTGTTCGATGGCTTCGCGCACGCGTGCGTGCATCGCAAGGCGAATGCCGTCGTAGAAATCGCGCTGGCGTTCGTCGAGCAGGATCGATTCGACGATCTGGGTCTTCTCCGGCAGATCGCGAGCGACCGCATCCTTGGTACGACGCAGCACGAATGGCGCGATGCGCTCGGCGAGCGCGGCGGCGCGCTGCCGGTTGCCGTTGCGTTCGATGGGCATGCGGTAGTGACGCTGGAATGCCTTCTCGCTGCCGAGCAGTCCGGGCTGGATGAAATCGAACAGCGACCACAGTTCGCCGAGATGATTCTCCATCGGCGTGCCGGTGAGACAGAGCCGGTGACGCGCGCGCAGCGCCCGCGCCATCTGCGACACCCTGGCGCGCGGACTCTTGATGGTCTGGGCCTCGTCCAGGACAACGAAATCGAATTCGTGCGCGAGCAGCGCCTCGCCGTCGAGCTGCAGCGACGGATAGCCGACGACCACGACGTCGACACTGCGGATCCGGTGAAACAGTTCGCGGCGTCGCGCGCCATGCAATGTCAGCACTTCCAGTGCAGGCGCGAAGGTGCGCAGCTCGTGTTGCCAGTTGCCGATGACGCTCACGGGCGCAACGATCAGCGACGGACCGCGCAGCCGTCCCTGTTCCTTTTCGATCGACAGATGCGCGAGCGCCTGCACGGTCTTGCCGAGGCCCATGTCGTCCGCGAGGATGCCGCCCCAGGCGAAGCGGCGCAGGAACTGCAGCCAGCCGAGGCCTTCTTCCTGATAGCCGCGCAGCGTGGCCCTGAACGAGGCGGGCGCCGGCAGCGGTGCGATGCCCTTGAATGCTTCCAGCTCGCGCAGGCGCTGCTGCAGCGTTTCGTCTTCCGACTGCAACGATGGCAGTTGCAGCGCCTGCACCAGCGGCGCCAGCCGGCTGGCGTGTCCGAACGGCAGCGACAATGCATTGCGCTTGTTGAGGCTGTCGCGATCGAACAGTTCGACCAGCGTGTCGCTGATGCGCCGGACGCGTTCGAGTTCGAGCGGCAGGTAGCGACCGTCTTCGAGACGCACCATGAGGAAGTCGCCGACGACGCAGTACGCATCGCCGCTCGCCGTATTCGCCTGCAGATACGCCACCAGCGCCGGCAGCAGGTTGACCGGCGTGCCTTCCACCGCGATCCCCAGGCGCAGGTCGAACCAGCGGTCGTCGCCCGGTACGCCGAGGTCCGCGTACCACTGGTCGGCCCGTGCGATGCGATAGGGGAATGACTCGTCGCACTGCACGCTCCAGCCGTCGGCTTCGAGAGCAGGCATGGCTTCGAGCATGAAGCCGAGCCACTCGCGTGCGCCCTGCAGCGCGTGCGGCAGTACGCGATCGAGGCGTGAACGCAGTTCGCGTTCGCGGCTGCGGTTGCGTTCGAATTCCCGGACGATGCCGGGATCATCGGGGTCGAGCAGTCGCGCGAGTCCGCGGCCGTCGTCCGTCGCGTGATCGATGGCAACGCCGTCGTACAGAAGATGCAGCGTGCCGGCGGGTCCGGCCGTCAGGATCAATTGCGGCCGCAATTCCGAGAAGGCGTGCGGCCTGACGTGCAACGTGCGCGGCGCGGGAAACGACGCGCCGGCGATCTCCCGCACGATGTGCGTCACGCGTTCCGGCGGCGCCGGCGGTTGATTCCAGAAGCGTCGCAGCAGCGGCGCCGCACAGTCCGGTTCGAGCGAGCCCCATTCGTTCGTCGCGGCGTCCACATACAGCGGCGGTTCGGCGGACGCGAAGATGCCGACCGCGGGATCGGTCTCGCACGCCACGAACTGATCGCCGCGTGCCGTCGTCCGCCAGACGAAGTGGCCCGGACGAGGATCGCCCCGTCGCAGCGGCCGACGCTGAAAGCTCTGCCAGTACGCGCGCCCCGTGCGCGTGAGCTGCTGCAGGACATCCGCGGCCGCAGCGCCGTCGAGCGTCCAGGGCCCGGCAGCGGACTGATGCGCGAGGCGCCGCAGGATCGTCGCATCGTCGGCATCGACATACCGCGGCAGATCGTCGCTGCCTGCGCCGGCGCGATGCGCGAATGCGCACAGATCCTGCGGCTGTTCGTCAGCACCGGAAAGCCGGCCCACCGATACGGAAACACGCAATGTGCCGGCCGCTGCATCGCAGAGATAGAAAAGCTGTTGTGCCCGTGTGCCGACGTTCGATGCAGACGCAGCCGCCGCCGTTCGCGATGTCGTCGCCGCCGGCTGGGCGATCGAGTGGGCCGCTGCCAGCGAGACCGCTGCCGCATGCACGCAGAGCGGGGGCGCGCCGCAACTGCATTCCGCCTGCAGATGCGGTGCGTCGGCGCTGTACTGCACGTACACGCGCGCGTTGTTGCCGGCGACGCCGGTCACCACGCCGCCGTCCTGGAGCACGCGCACTTTGCTGACATGGCCGGCGTCGATGAGCTGCTGTGCAGCCCCGGCGAGCGGCTCGCCGAGCAGCACACGCAGTCGTTCTCCAGACATCGGCAGGGGACGGGTCAATGCATCGTCGCCGGAAAAAAAGGGCGCGCATTGTCGCCGGAATGAAGCGGTGTCACCACCGCATGCGAACGGCTCATCTGCCGCTGCGCGACCGTGTGCGTCGCGCAGCGATACGACTAATGAAATGCCGCGACATCCGCGCGCAGGAGCAAACCCTTGAATCCTCGACGCGCAGCACAGTTGCAGTCACTGGAGTTGGCCCTCCCGAAGGCCCCGCCGCATAATGAGGAACCTAAGTAGTTTGTCCCGGCCGTCCGCCGGGCGTTCCATAGACAAGGTGCGGTATGGGCCTGAAGGATTGGATCATTCAGTACAGTCCCCTCTCTTACTGGCTGGTCGCCTTCATCGTGACCGGCTTCGCCGTGGCCCTCTATCGCGGCTGGTTCAAGGCCCGCAAGATCCAGCCCAAGGGCTTCAAGTGGACCATCTTCCGCAACGAAGCCATCTACGGAACCATCAACGTCGCGGTGTCTTCGACCTTCCTGGTGTGGATCACCAAGGTCGGCACGGAATCGGGCGTCATCGCCTTCCATCACGAGCCGGCCGCGTGGTGGGTGATCGCGCTCGAATACGCCCTGTACTTCTTCCTGTTCGACACCTGGTTCTACTGGCTGCATCGCTGGATGCACAACGAGCCGTTCTATTCGCTGATCCACAAGATTCATCACAAGTCGACGTCGCCCAACCTGCTGACGACGATCTCGGTCAATCCGCTCGAATCGCTGGTCAACGGCGGCTTCGTGCCGCTGTTCACCGCCGTGTTCACGGTCCACAGCGAGACCATGCTGCTGATCACGCCGACCAACATCATCATGGGCCTGTACGTGCACTCGGGTTACGAGTTCCTGCCGCGCTGGTGGAACAAGACCTGGGCGACGAAGTGGTTCATCACCGCGACCTTCCACGATCAGCACCACAAATACTTCCGCTGGAATTTCGGCGGCTACACGACGATCTGGGACTACGTCTGCAACACCAGGCGGACCAACTACGAGTCCGACTTCGACCAGATCAAGGCGCGTGCCGCCACATCGAAGGCCATCGCGCCGCCGGCCGTGGCTGCGCAGAGCAGCAGCGCGGCGCAGGGTTGAGCCTGAAGAGGAAAAAGAATTTCCACGGGGAGGAATGGGGACACGGGGGACACGGGGACAAGAAATTTTCTGTTCCGAACCCCGTGTTCCCCGTGTCCCCATTCCTCCCCCGTGGAAATTCTTCTTTCTGAACTCCGTGTGAAACTCCGTTTCCGTTCTCAGTAGCTGTGCTCCGGCCCCGGGAAGGAGCCGTCCTTCACCGCCTTCACGTACGCCTCGAACGCACCGCGGATTCCGGTGCGGCTTTCGGCGAGGAAGTTCTTCACGAACTTCGGCACCTTGATGTCGGGCGGGGTGATGCCGAGCAGGTCGTGCATCACCATGATCTGTGCGTCGACGTGCCTGCCCGCGCCGATGCCGATGACGGGAATGCGCAGCTTCTCGGTGATGCGCTGGGCGAGCGGGGCGGGAATGGCTTCGAGCAGCAGCAGGCTCGCGCCGGCCTGTTCGAGAAACAGTGCCTCGTCGAGAATGGTCTGTGCCTGATCGGGATCGCGGCCCTGGACGCGAAAGCCGCCGAAGCGGTTGATCGACTGCGGCGTCAGGCCCATGTGCGCGCACACCGGAATGCCGCGTTCCACCAGCAGCCGCGTCGATTCCGCGATCCAGCGTCCGCCTTCCAGTTTCACGACATGCGCGCCGGCGCGCATGATCTGTGCGGCGTTCTCGAGCGTCAGGCCTTCCGAGTAGTAACTCATGAACGGCATGTCGCCCATGATCAGCGCGCCGCGATTGCCGCGCCGCACGGTGTCGAGGTGATACAGGATGTTCTCCATCGTCACCGGCAGCGTCGAATCGTGACCCTGCACGACCATGCCGAGCGAATCGCCGACCAGCAGGACTTCGACGCCGGCACTGCTGGCGATTTCCGCGAACGTGGCGTCGTACGCCGTGGCGCACGCAAAGCGTTCCGACTTGCGTTTGATTGCTTCGAGTGTCTTCAGCGTGACCTTGGCAACGGAACTGGTGCTGGACATGGCGATCTCCCGTGGCGTGCGGCGGCAGGGTCGGCAGAAAAGCCTGCGCATGGTACAGGCAGGCGCGGGCACACGCCGCGGATGCGTGTGAACTGGATCACAGGCATCCGGTCGCGATTGCTCGAATACGCCCTGTCGCCGCTCAGGCATTTCCCTCGAGAACGGGCTTCTGTTCAAGGACCTAGAAATCGCTCGCGGAATTCGCCCGGGCGGCTCACTAGCGTACGCGGCGTTCACGGCTCCCGGGTTCGAAATGCGCGCGCCAATGCTGCTCGCGGTCGCTGTGCTGACCGCTGTTCCTGCTGTATCCGCTCTTGCCGACACCGGCTACTCGGCGACGGTCAGGCAATCCTATGCACCCGTGGCCGCCATCAAGCGGGTTGCGATCCTGCCATCGATGTGTCCGGACACCGTCGAGTGCGCCGAGGTCGAGAAGGAGTTCGCGAAGTCGATGCGCGATGCAGCCGGCCTCGAGTTCGTGCCTTCGGCCACCGTGCGGGGCGTCATGCAGGACGCCCAGATCGCGGCGATCAACTACGAGACCCGCTACATCCTCGCAGAGAGTCTGAAGGTCAATGCCTTCGTCACGCTCGACGTGCGGCAGGCGGCCGTGGAGAAGGGCGAAACGACCTACGTGAAAATGGGCGTGTCGAAGCTGCCGCAGGAAGGGGCGACGATCAAGCATGTGCAGCTGGCGCTGCAGATGGTGGCCAACGACGGCAAGGTGCTGCTCGATGCCACGGGCGAGGCGCATCTCACCAATTCCATGCGCGGGCTGACCGGCATTGCCGAACGGGTGTGCGAGCAGATGATCGAGGCGTCCGTGTCGAAGCGCGATTGACCGGTTCCCTTCACGGCGATCGACACGGAGCTGGCGGAAAATAGCGCTGGCGGGGGCAATCCAGCCCAATCAGCGATTCGGCTTGTACGAGAACTTCTGCCCCGCCACCGTCGCCTCGTACATCAGACCGCCCTTGGCGACCGTGAACACGGCCAGGCCCTCCTGATAGCCTCCCGCGGTCGCCGCATTGTGTTTGGTGCCGCTGGCTCCCGCGCCCGAACCGGCAGTCGATGCGGACGCCGATGCGCTTGCAGTGATCGCTGTCGCATGCACCGTCGCCGCGAGTTCGAAATTGCCGGCCGTGAACTTGTCGAAGGCCGCCTTGTTCTCGAAAAAGATGATCTCGCTGAAGGCCTCGCCGCCGGCCTGGAAGCCGATGCTCAGCTGCGTGATCGACGTGTCGCCCACGTACTTGCCGTGCTGATACACGCGACCGGTGCCATGCGCGGCGCCAACCACCAGGCCGCCCTTGCCGACCGTGGGAAACACCGCATAGCCGTACGACTTGTTGAAGAACTCGGCACTCTTGCCGGCTTTCTTGAACACGTTGATGGTGTCGACGTACTCATCGGCATGCGCCGCGACGGCGAAGAGCATCGTCAGGCTGAGCATCACCGTGGAAAGAATGGATTTCATGGAACGCTCTCCCGGGAGTGGTTGAACGGCTAGTAGGTCGCAGGGCGGCAGGCCTCGCAAGTCAGGAACTACACCGACACCGGGTCGGTTTCCTGCGCGCATAACGTGCCGTCGGCTCGAACGGTTCCGGGGTGGCGGCGCGGATGTCTGCGAAAAGCCAATCTTGCAAACGATGCGGGTATGCGGGATCTTCGGCCGGGCCACACCGGAGGTCGCGACATGGGTGTCTTCGGAAGCCTCGCCCGCAATTCCTATCGCGCCGTTCTCGGCGGGTTGTCGTTCCAGCGATATCGTCACTGTCCCATGTGCGGCTGGTCCGGATTCCAGTTCCTGCCGGTGAAGCCGGGTCCGTTCTTTCGCTTCGATGCGGTGTGTCCTCACTGCCGCTCGGCCGAACGGCATCGGCTCGCCTACGTCCTCCTCAAGGATCGTCTGCCGACGCAGCTCGGCGCGATGCTGCATTTCGCGCCGGAGCCCTGCGTGCAGCGCTGGCTGGAACCGATGAGCAGCGACTATCACACCGCGGACCTGTCGCAGCCGCATGTCATGCACAAGATCGACATCACCGCGATGCCCTTCCCCGATGCCAGCTTCGATTTCGTGTGGTGCTCGCACGTACTCGAGCACGTGCCCGACGACCGCAAGGCCATGCGCGAGATTGCCCGCGTGCTGCGGCCGCGCGGTATCGCCGTGATACAGGTGCCGCTGTGGGGTGCGATCACCCGGGAGGAACCGCTGGGCAGCGCGCGCGAGCGCATCCAGCAGTACTTCCAGGAAGATCATGTCCGCCGTTACGGTGCGGACATCCGCGAGCGTCTCGGCGGCGCGGGACTCGACGTTCAGACGCTGCGTCTCGATGAAGTCGATCTCGACGTGGTCCTGCGTTACGGTCTGAGCGACCTGGCGGGAAGCGACATCTTTCTGACGCGCAAGGTCGAGTCCCGTGCGGCAGAGCTCGCGCAATAATGCGACGAGGGGGCGAGCGCCATGAACAATGTACCCGGGGACACCTGTCCCTTCGAATTCAATTTCGATCCGGCCACGTTCAAGGTCGGCGATACCGTGAGCTACCGGGTGCCGGAGCAGTTCGGCGACATGCCCTTCGTCGGGATTCTCGTGGCGGTGGGCGAGGACTGGGTCGAGATCTCGACCAACGATCCCACCGATCCGGATCGCCGCATGCGCGGCACGCGCGCGAGCCGGCCGGTGGTCAGTGCCAGGGAGGCGCTGGCCTGATCTGCGTCTGCTTCTTCCTGCAGGTCAGGCTTTAGCCTGACGGTTTCAGGCCGGCTGAAGCCGGCCCCACAGGAGAAGCGCTACCTGGCAAGCTGCAGATGTTTCTGAAAGAACCGCGTCATCACATCGAACGCCTCGCGCGATTCCGGCAGGTCGATGTTGTAGAAGAACGCGTGGCCCAGTCCATCCCACAGGTGCAGATCGGCCTCCACGCCCGCCTTGACGAGTTCGCGGTGCGTGTTGATCGTGGCGCTCATCTCCATGGCGCGCGAAGCGGTGATCAGTAGCGTCGGCGGAAAGCGCTGCAGGACCTGCGGTGCGAGTACCGGCGAGGCGAGCGGATTGTCGAGATCGGCATCGGCGAAGTAGTTGCGCGGCGACGTCGCTCGCGGCGGTAGCGCAGCGAACGGCCGTGCGTAGGCGCGGCTGTCGCCGCCCCAGCGGGCATCGGCGGACGCGCAGAAGATGCCCAGCGCTGCCGGCCGCGGCAGCTTTTCCTTGTCGAACCACGCCATCGATTCGGCAGCGAGCAAGCCGCCCGCCGAACAGCCGAAGATCGCGATGTCTTCCGGCTTGTACGTCTTCAGCAGTTCGCGATAGACGATCGCGACATCTTCGCTGGCCGCAGGGAAGGTCGTTTCCGGCGCCTGCCGGTACGTGATGCTGACGATCTCGACCTGCGCCAGCGCGGCGAGCGGAATCGATTCGACCATTCCCGTCGAGCCCGCTTCGCCCATGACGAATCCGCCGCCCGGCAGGTTGAGCAGGATCTTGCGCCTGTTGGCCGCGGGAATCGCCTTGACCGGCGTGGCGTACACGGCGGGCACGCCGGCGATCGTCGTCGTGCGCATCGTGACCGGATACAGGTCGACCAGATGCCTGGTGCGCGCCCCCATGAGTTCCGGCATGCGCTTGCGCAGTTCGCTGACCTTGCCGCTGGCCAGCGCCTGCAGCATGCCGGCTTCCTGATCCGTCGGTTGTCTTGGCAACGACGCTTTCGCCGGATCGCTCAGATAGATCGACGGCGGCAGGCTGAAGGACGGAACCACCACGGTGCCGTCGGGCTCGATCGTGCCCGTGTCGTTCTGGGCGTGCGCGAGTCCCCACAGACTCGATGCGACAACGACTGCGCAGTACGCGCCACGAAATCCTGATCCTGGTGACAGCATTTCTGTTTTCCCCCGATCGTTCGTTGCAGGACGGCCGAAGCGTACCAGCTCGACGGCTTCGCTTCGGAAGCGTCGTGAGGTCGCGTCATAGCAAGGAATGCGACGATCCTCCGGAACCTTTCACTTCGCGTTCGTCACTAAGGCATCACCTCGATCATCAAGGATGCCGTCATGGTCAGATTCTGCGCGGGCGTGGTTTCGTTGCTGTTTGTCGCGGCACCCGATGCGGCAGAGCCGGAGACGACGGAAACACCTACGGCGGAGATCGTGCTCGTGACAGGCGAACAGCCGGGGCCGGCGCTATGGCAGGTGTCCTCCGGCGATCACGATTTGTGGATCCTCGGCAAGGTCGCGCCGCTGCCGGCCAGGGTGCAGTGGCGCTCGAAGCAGTTCGAGCACGTACTCGCGAACTCACAGGAGCTGCTGCTGGACCGGACGGGCGGACGTCGGCCCGACAAGCAGCAGGCGGCCGCGGAGAGGAAGGCGTCGAAGCTGCCTCGCGGTCAGACGCTGGAGGATCTGATTTCTCCGGAACTGTATGCGAGAGCGACATCGGCCAGAGCCCTGTTCGGCGACCGTTCCAGCATCGACAAGCTGCATCCTTTCGATGCGGCGAATCGCGTGGGGATGAGTGCGATCAGAGCGCTGGATCTGAAAGTGATGACGGCGAGCATCGAGGCCGAGAAGCTCGCGCGGAAGGCTGGCGTCAAAGTGACGTCCATTGCGACGCCCTGGCCGTACGATGCTTATCTGTGGAGCCTCGAACACGGTTCGGCCGTTCCCTGTCTGGAGGAAGCCGTCGAGACCGTCGAAGACGGTGGCGCCGGGATGCTGCGCCTCGCGAATGCGTGGTCGGTAGGCGACATCGAAGCGCTGCGGCAGCTCGTGCCGTTGTACGCGCACGAGTCGCGGCAGCTGCCCCTTTCCGACGAGCCGGCGACCCGCCCTCATGAAGCCGACAAATGCACCGCTGCACTGCTTGGCGAACAGCCGGCGAGCGACTTCATCGCCGCACATACCGCGCTGCTGGTGACGGAATCCGAGCGCGTGCTGAGAGACAACCGCAGCACCATTGCCGTGGTCTCGATCGCCGACCTGTTTGCGCCGGACGGCTTCCTGGCCGAACTGCGCCAGCGAGGATACGAGGTGATCGAGCCGCAGTAGGCCGCCGGTCGTGACTGATTCGAGGCGCTTCTGTGGGTCAGGCTGTAGGTCAGGCTTCAGCCTGACTTCCGAAAACAGGCCGGCTGAAGCCGGCCCCACAGCAAGAGGTAAGAGGCCCTCACCCTGACCCTCCCCGCGGAGGAGGGAGGAAAGGCGCAGGCCACTAACGCCGGGCGTTGCGACGACGAGTACGTTGCTTTTCCGGCTTGAACGCCTGCAGCTGCAATTGCGCCGCTTCGAGCGCGGTCTCGAACGACGTGTAACCGCTCATCCGGTCGAACAGATCGCCGGTGGTCACGGGTTGATGGGTCGACCTCTCGTAGCCGAAGCCATGGGCCTCGGCAAAGATCCGCACATAGGCGCGGTCGTCATTGAGAAGGTCGACGAGTGTTCGCATCGTGGGGGTGGAATGGTGCGTCAATCCAGCCGACATAATCTAAACGAAAGGCGTTCATCCGCAGTGAGAGGCAGGTCACATCGTCCATTGTCGATGTGAGACGTGCAGCAACGCATCAGGCATTGCCTGTTTCGCAGTCATCTGGGCGCCGGGAGCCGGCCCGCCGTCTCGATCGCGTTGCGTTCAGAGCGGCTGCGCGCGGGTGACGAGCGGGGCGATCTTCTCCGCAGCGCCTTCGAGCAGGCGTTGTTCTTCTTCGGAATAGGTGTGCGCTTCGATCTTGCCGATGCCGAGCACGCCGAGCAGTTGCTGCTCCGCGCCGAAGATGGGCACGGCGATGGCGCCTTCCACGCCCGTCAGGCGCGCGCCCGGCTTGGCCTTGCCCGAGTCGTCCGTCTGCAGATTGCAGACCGTGACGTTCTGGACGGTCTCGGCGCACAGGCCGGCGATCCCCTTGCCGAAGGGGATTCGACTCGTGATCGGGACGAGAACCTCGGGGAGTCCGCGATAGGCGAGCAGGCGAAGTTCGCGGGTCGCGGCGTCGGCGCGATGGATCGTGCCGGTCGGAGCACCGAAGTGCGCGCCGAGGCGTTCCAGTGCGAAAGCGAGCCGCTCGCGCAGCGCGTCGAGGTCCTGTGCGCCTGCCCTGTCGGACTGTGCGAGGCGGGTTTCCAGATCGTGCAGCAGGGTGTTGGTCATGAGGCAGTATTGCATGAGGAGGCGGCGGGCAGGAATTCCAGATTGCCTGCCGCCGGGTTTACGTGCGACGGCCCTGCTTCCGAAGCCGCGTTGCGGCGGATCTGGAATTCTTCGACGCCCGCGCCAGTTCGAGAAACGCGCGCAGATAGTCGATGTCGCCATCGGCCTCGCGCACGCCGAGATGGATCTGCTTCGCGATTCCCTTCCTGCCGAGCCGTACCGGAACGATCGCCAGCTTCGCTGCATATTCCTCGACCAGCCAACGCGGCAGCGCCGTTACGCCGCGATGGCTCGCCACCATCTGCAGCAGGATGTCGGTGGTTTCGATGACCTTGTGCTGTCGCGGCAGGATGCCGGCGGGCGAGAGGAACTGGTTGTAGATGTCGAGGCGATCGGTTTCGACCGGATAGGTGATCAGGACTTCGTCCGCCAGCTGCTCCGGCACTACGTACGCCGCATCCTTCAGCGGATGCCGCGAGCCCACGACCAGCACCTGTTCGTAATCGAACACCGGTTCGAATTTCAGTCCGCGCCGGTGCAGCGGATCCGGCGTGACCAGCACGTCGATCTCGTAGCCGAACAGGGCGCCGATGCCGCCGAACTGGAACTTCTGTTTCACGTCGACATCGACGTCGGGCCAGCGGCTCAGGTACGGCGACACGATCTTCAGCAGCCATTGATAGCAGGGATGGCATTCCATGCCGATGCGCAGCGTGCCGCGGTCGCCCTTCGCATACTGGCGCATGCGCTCTTCGGCGTGATCGAGCTGCGGCAGCACGCGGTTCGCCACGGCCAGCAGATATTCGCCGGCCTGCGTGAGCCGCAGCGTGCGGCCTTCTCGATGCCAGATCTGCGTCGCGACATGCTGCTCGAGCTTGCGGACCGTGTGGCTGAGCGCCGACTGCGTCAGATGCAGTTTGTCCGCTGCCGCGGTCAGCGATCCGTGCCGGTCGACGGCGCGCACGATTTCCAGGTGGATTCTCTGCAGCATGGCGATCCATGAAGGGAACTAATGGATGGCTGAAGTAATACCATTTTTCTTCATGCTGCCGCAGCCCTAGCATTTCCCGCGTTCACCTTTCCAAGGAACGCGACTCATGGCTGTCACCCACAATCTCGGTTTTCCCCGCATCGGCGCTGCACGCGAACTGAAGTTCGCGCTTGAGGCTTACTGGAAGGGGCAATCGTCGCGCCAGGAACTGGAATCGCTCGGCGCCTCGTTGCGCGCGCGACACTGGACGGCGCAGGCCGCGCTCGACTTCGTGCCCGTCGGCGATTTCTCGTTCTACGACCAGGTGCTCGACATGAGTTTCATGCTCGGCAACGTGCCGCAGCGCGTGCGGAATTTTCACGGTGACGCGCTCGACAACTATTTCCGCGTGGCGCGCGGCCGTTCGGCAGCCGCCTCGGGCGATCACGCCGACTGCTGCGGCGGCGTGCAGGCCGGCGAGATGACGAAGTGGTTCGACACCAACTACCACTACATCGTGCCGGAGTTCAGTGCGGCGACGACCTTCGCGCTGGACGCCTCGCGTCTCATCGCTCAATGGCAGCAGGCGCGCGGACTCGGCGTGAACGCCCGGCCCGTCATCATCGGTCCGGTGACCTATCTCTGGCTGGGAAAGACCAAGGATGGGTCGAATCGCCTCGATCTGCTGCCGAAGCTGCTGCCGGTCTACGCAGATCTGCTGTCGCAACTCGCGGCGCAGGGCGTGGAGTGGGTGCAGATCGATGAACCGGCACTCGTCACCGAGCTGGATGCAGATTGGCAGCGCGCCTATGCCGTTGCCTACAAGGCACTCGGTGATGCGAAAGTGAAGCTGCTGCTGGCGACGTACTTCGGCTCGCTCGGCGACAACCTGGAGCTGGCGACCGAACTGCCCGTGCAGGCGTTGCATCTCGATGCGATCAATGCACGCGAGGAGATCGACTCGGTGCTGTCCCTGCTGCCGGCGTACAAGATGCTGTCGCTCGGCGTCGTCAACGGCCGCAACATCTGGAAGTCCGACCTGAACGTGACGCTCGACTGGCTGGAACCGATCCAGCGGCGGCTGGGCGATCGTCTGTGGATCGCACCGTCGTGCTCGCTGCTGCACGTGCCGGTCGATCTGGCCGGCGAACAGACGCTCGATCGCGAGATCCGTTCCTGGCTGGCCTTCGCGCTGCAGAAGATCGACGAGATCCGCGTGCTGGCGACGGCATTGAATCGCGGCCGCGATGCGGTGAAGACGGAGCTTGCCGACAACCAGGCCGCGATTGCGGCGCGTCGCAGTTCGCCGCGCGTGCACAATCCGTCCGTGAAGGCGGCCGTTGCGCATATCGATGCGGCGCTTGGTCAGCGCGCATCCACCTACTCGATACGCGCCGAAAGGCAGGCGGCGCTGTTGAAGTTGCCGGCCTATCCGACGACGACCATCGGTTCTTTCCCGCAGACGGAGCAGATCCGCCAGGCCCGTGCGCAGCGTCGCGCCGGCGCGCTCGATGAAGCGGGCTACCGGCTGAAGATGCGCGCCGAGATCGAACGCAGCGTGCGCGAGCAGGAAGCGCTGGAGCTGGACGTGCTGGTGCACGGCGAAGCCGAGCGCAACGACATGGTCGAGTACTTCGGCGAACAGCTCGACGGCTATGCCTTCAGCCAGTCCGGCTGGGTGCAGTCCTACGGTTCGCGCTGCGTGAAGCCGCCGATCCTGTTCGGCGACATCAGCCGGCCGCAGGCCATGACCGTGGAATGGATCAAGTACGCGCAGTCGCTGACCGCGAAGCCCATGAAGGGCATGCTCACCGGGCCGGTGACGATCCTGAACTGGTCCTTCGTGCGCGACGATCAGCCGCGTCGCGTGTCGTGCTGCCAGCTCGCGCTCGCCATCCGCGAAGAAGTGCTGGATCTCGAACGCGCCGGCGTGCGCGTGATCCAGATCGACGAGGCGGCGCTGCGCGAGGGACTGCCGCTGCGCCGTTCGCAGTGGAATGAATACCTGCAATGGGCGGTGCAGTCGTTCCGCATCGCCGCCAACGGCGTGCAGGACGAAACGCAGATCCACACCCACATGTGCTATTCGGAGTTCAACGACATCATCGCGTCCATCGCCGACATGGATGCCGACGTGATCACGATCGAGACCTCACGTTCCGACATGGAGCTGCTGGATGCGTTCGAGAACTTCCGCTATCCGAACGAGATCGGCCCGGGCGTCTACGACATCCATTCGCCGAACATTCCGACGCAGGAGCACATCGTGCAGCTCATGCGCCAGGCGGCGGAGCGCATCCCGGCGCAGCGCCTGTGGGTCAATCCCGATTGCGGGCTGAAGACGCGCCAATGGGCCGAGGTGATCCCGGCCCTGCGCAACATGGTCGCGGCGGCGAAGACGCTGCGCGCGCAGGATTCACCTGCGCGCTGACAGCGGCTCGGCGCGTGCGCCCAGTCCGCCGCCGACGGCGAGCGCGAGATCGACCGTGTTGAGCAGCGCATCGCGCTGCGCGGCGACCTGGTCGATCTGCGCCTGGAACAGGCCGCGACGCACGTCGAGCAGGTCGATGTAGGCGATGTCGCCCTGGTCGTAGCGCAGTTCGGCGAGTTCGGTGGCGCGCGTGAGTGCGGCGACCTGATCGGCGTTCGCCTGGCTCACGCCGGCGATCAGCGACTGGCCCTGCAGCGCATCGAGCACTTCGCGGAAGGCGTTCTGCACGGTCTGCGCGTACTGCGCCTTGCGTTCCTCGCGCACGGCTTCGGCGCGTTTCACGTTCGAGCGCAGGCGTCCGCCCTGGAAGATCGGCTGCAGGATGCCGCCGGAGGCGGTCCAGGCTTCGGCCGGCGACTTGAACAGATTGTCGAGTTCGCGGCTCACCGAACCGAACGCGCCGGTGAGGCTGATGCTCGGAAACATCTGCGCGCGCGCCACGCCGATGTCATAGGCGGATGAGTTCAGCGCGGCTTCGGCGGCGCCGATGTCGGGGCGGCGTTCCATCACGCTGGACGGCAGGGCGGCCGGCAGGTTCACGGCGGCGGGCAGCCGGATCTGTTCGGCCTGGATCGCGCGGTCGACCAGGTCCTGCGGCGAGCGGCCGAGCAGTACGCCCAGCGCATTCGTACGCCGCACCACATCCAGTTCGAGCTGATGCACCGACGTGCGCGTCGCCGCCGTATCGGCTTCGGCGCGCTTGAACGTGAACTCGTCGCTCTCGCCGGCGTCGAAGCGCAGCTTCTCGATGCGCAGCGATTCCTCGCGCGTCGTCAGCGTGTCGCGACCGCGCGCGAGCTGCTGTGCTGCGGCGATCAGGCTGAAGTAGCTGCGGGCCACGTCGCCGGTGAGACTGAGCTTCGTGGCTTCGCGGCCGTACTCGGTGTTCAGCAGCTGTTCGCGGGCGGACTGCGAGGCGCGCAGATACTTGCCCCACAGGTCCAGCTCGAAGCTGGCGCCGCCCTGCACCGAATAGATCGTCTGGTGCAGGTCGATGCCGGGCGTCGAGTTCACGTAGGCGCTGTCCTTCGATCGCGTGGCGTTGCCCTGCAGATTGACCGCCGGCCAGCGATCCGCGTTCGTGATGCCGAGCACGGCGCGCGACTGTGCGACGCGTGCGGCGGCGACCGCCACGTCGGGATTGTGATCGAGCGCTTCCTCGAGCAGCGAGTTCAGCGTGGCGTCGTTGAACAGCGTCCACCACGGATCGGGCAGCGCCACGGTCTGCGCGGCCTGCGTGGGCAGCGCCGTGGGCAGCGGCAGTTCCGGCTTCTGCGGATCGACACTCGATACCACGCAGCCGCCCAGCAATCCGGACACCGCGGCAATCAACAGGACATTTCTCATGGATGCTTGCTTGCTCATATCGACAGAAACCTCATGACGCGCTCTTCGGCTGCGGTTCCGATTCCTCGACCGGGGCCGAATGGGCGTGCGTGACGTCGCGCGTATGCCGCGCGACCCAGCGGAAGAACATGGGCACGAAGAACGTGGCGATGAAGGTCGCCGCGAGCATGCCGCCGATGACGCTGGTGCCGAGCGAATGCCGGCTCGCCGCGCCTGCGCCCGAACTGAGCGCCAGCGGCAGTACGCCGAAGATCAGCGCCAGCGAGGTCATGATGATCGGACGGAAACGCAGCTTCGCGCCTTCGATCGCCGCTTCGGTGAGCGGCATGCCTTCCTGGTGCTTCATCAGTGCGAACTCGACGATCAGGATCGCGTTCTTCGCGGCGAGACCGACCAGCGTCAGCATGCCGATCTGGAAGTAGATGTCGTTCTCCAGTCCGCGCAGCGTGGCGAACAGGAAGGCGCCGAACGCGGCGAACGGCACGGCGAGGATCACCGCCAGCGGCAGCGTCCAGCGCTCGAACTGCGCGGCCAGGATCAGGAACACCATCAGCACGCCGAGCAGGTACACGCTGTTGGATGCGCCGCCGCTGACCTTTTCCTGGTAGGCCGTGCCGGTCCAGGCGAGCTGGTATCCGGGCGGCAACGCCTCCTTCGCCACTTCCTCGACCACGCGCAGCGCATCGCCCGAGCTGTAGCCCGGCGCCGCGCCGCCCATGATCTTGGCGGCCTTGAACACGTTGAAGCGTTCGATGAACTCCGGTCCGCTGACTTCGCGGATGTTGGCCACGGCCGTCAGCGGCACGAGTTCGCCGGACTTGGCGCGCACGTAGACGTTGCGGATGTCCTCCGGATACGCGCGGAACTTCGGCTCCGACTGCAGCTGCACCTGGTAGACGCGTCCGGAACGATTGAAGTCGTTCACGTACATGGCGCCGAACGTGGCCTGCAGCGTGTCGAAGACGTCGTTGACCGGCACGCCGAGCGACATCGCCTTCTCGCGATCCAGGTCGATGCGCATCTGCGGCACGCTGGCGCTGAACGTCGTCATCACGCCCGTCAGTTCCTTGCGTTCCGACAATGCGCCGACGAGTTTCTGGACGGCGGCTTCGAGTTCCTTCACCGTGCCGCGGCCGCGCGACTGGACGTAGCCCTCGAAACCGCCCGTCATGCTCAGGCCTTCGATGGGCGGCGGCGCCAGCGGCAGGAAGAAACCATCCTTGACCTTGGCGCCTTCGGCGAAGGCAGCGCCGATCACCGCGTCGGGACTCAGGGCGGGATCGCGGCCGCGCTCGTCCCAGTGCTTGAACGGAATCCAGGTGACGCTGCCGTTGGTCTTCATGGCGAACGTCAGCGCATCGAGGCCCGAGATGGCGACCGCGGTCTCGACGGCGGGATGCTGGCGGATGCCGTCGGCCACCGTGTTCACGGCCTTGACGGTGCGATCGAGCGACGCCGCGTCCTGCAGCTGCCCGATGACGAAGATGTAGCCCTGGTCCTCGTTCGGCGCGAGCGAACTCGGCAGACGGAAGAACAGGCCCACCGTCACCAGCACCATGACGCCGAAGACGGCGGTCGCGATCGCGCCGCGGCTCATGACGAGCTGCACGCCGCGTTCGTAGCGGTTGGTCATGCGGCTGAACCAGTCGTTGAAGCGCCGCAGCAGCCCGAAGCGCACGGTGTGATCGGGCTTCAGCAGCAGCGCGCACAGCGCCGGCGTGAGCGTGAGGGCGACGAAGCCGGAAATGGCCACCGATACCGAGATGGTCATGGCGAACTGCCGATACATCTCGCCGACCAGCCCGCCCATGAAGGCGACCGGCAGGAAGACCGCGGTCAGCACCAGCACGATCGCGATGACCGGGCGCGTCACTTCATCCATCGCCTTGGCCGTGGCCGCCGCCGGCGACAGCTTCTCGGTCGTCATGATGCGCTCGACGTTTTCGAGCACGACGATGGCGTCGTCGACGACGATGCCGATCGACAGCACCATGCCGAACAGCGTCAGCATGTTGATCGAGAAGCCGAGGACGTACATGGCGCCGAACGTACCAATCAGCGACACCGGCACCGCCAGCATCGGAATGATGGTGGCGCGCCAGTTCTGCAGGAACAGCAGCACGACGAAGAACACCAGGATCATCGCCTCGACCAGCGTCTTGATGACTTCCTTGATCGCGACCTTCACGTACAGATTGGTGTCGTACGGCGTTTCGTAGGCCATGCCCGGCGGAAAGTCGGCCGAGAGTTCCTGGAGCCGCGCATGGATCGCGTTGCCGGTTTCCACGGCGTTCGCGCCGGGCTGCAGCATGATGCCGATCGCCACGGCCTGCTTGCCGCCGATCGTCGTGTTGGAGTTGTAGTTCTGTGCGCCCAGCTCGACGCGCGCGACGTCGCCGAGCCGCACGATCGAGCCCGAGTCCGTGCTGCGGATGACGATGCGCTCGAATTCCTCCGGCGTTTCCAGGCGGCCCTGCGCCGTCACCGAATACGTGAAATCGACGCCGCCGCCATTGGGCGCTTCGCCGACGCGGCCCGCCGCGAACTGCGAGTTCTGCTGGCGCACGGCGGCGGCGACGTCCGAAGGCGCAAGCCCCATCTGCGCGAGCTTGTCGGGCTGCATCCAGATGCGGATCGCATAGTTCTTTCCCCACATCTGCACATCGCCGACGCCGCGGATGCGGCGGATTTCATCGATGATGTTGAGCGAGGTATAGCTGCTGAGCTGCAGGTCATCGAGGCTGCCGTCGGGCGAGGTGATGCCCGCGATCATCAGCACGTTGGCGGCGGCCTTGCGCACGATGACGCCCTGGCGGCGCACTTCCTCGGGCAGGCGCGGCACGGCGGCCTGCACGCGGTTGTTGACGTTGATCGCCGCGAGATCCGGATCGGCGCCGATGTTGAACGTGACGTTGATCATGAGCGTGCCGTCGCCGGAATTCACCGACGTCATGTACAGCATGTTCTCGACGCCGTTGATCTGCTCTTCGAGCGGCGCGGCCACGGTTTCGGCGATGGTCTCGGCGGTCGCGCCGGGGTACACGGCGGCGACGGTCACGATGGGCGGAATGATCTCCGGGTACATCGAGATGGGCAGCGCGCGGATGCCGCCGAGACCCGCCAGCACGATGAATGCGGAGATCACGCACGCGAAGATCGGACGCGTGATGAAAAAACGCGACAGCATGATCAGGACTCTTTCTGTGCGGGCGCCGGCGCCGCTTCGCCTTCCGCCTGCCGGGTCGCGGCATCGACGGAGACGGCGCTGACCTGGATGCCCGGCTGCACCTTCAGTACGCCATCGACCACGTAGCGATCACCGGCGGCGAGGCCGGAAGTGATCACGACGTCATTGCGCATGCCGCGGCCGACCTGCACCGGGCGCATTTCGACCTTGTCGTCCGCACCGACGATCCAGACGAAGCTGCCCTGCGCGCTCGACATCACGGCCTTGCGCGGAATGGACACGACGTTCGCCAGCGTCACGCCTTCGACGCGGGCGCGCACGAACTGTCCGGGAATGAGCTGCGCCGACTTGTTGCCGAGCACCGCGCGTACGCGCACGGTACCGGTCTGCACGTCGACCGCGTTGTCGACGAAGGTGAGCTTGGCTGCATCCGGATACTCGCTGCCGTCGTCCAGCAGCAGCTTCACCACCGGCGCCGGCTGCTTGTTCGCCGGTGCGAGCGAGTTGCGCAGCAGTACCGCTTCGGCCTCGGGCACCGAGAATTCGACATACAGCGGATCGATCTGCACGATGCGCGTCAGCAGGCTCGAATTCTGGTCGGTCGACACCAGGCTGCCTTCCGACAGCACTTCGCGACTGGTGAGCCCGCTGATCGGCGCGCGCACGTCGCTGTATTCCAGGTCGAGTTCGGCGGTCTTCAGCGACGCTTCGGCCGCGGTCAGGTTGGCCTGCGCCACTTCGAAGGCAGAGACGGCCTCGTCGCGCCGGCTCTGGCTCACCGCGTTCTTCTCGAACAGCGGCAGCACGCGATCCCTCTGGCGGTGCGCTTCATCCAGCCGTGCCTTGGCCACGGATACCTCGGCGCGCGCGGACGCCACCCGGGCGCGGATCGGTTCCGGATCGATCTGGAACAGCGTCTGGCCCTCGCGCACGCGGCTGCCTTCTTCGTAGCGGCGCTTCAGCAGGATGCCGCCGACGCGTGCGCGGACTTCGACCTCGCGCGAGCCGACGGTGCGCGCGGTGTAGGTGAGATCGAGCGGCACGGCCGCCGAATCCACGGTCTGCACCGCCACTTCCGGCGGCGGCATCTGCATGTGCTCCTGCTTGTTGCCGCATGCGCTGAGTGCGAGCGCAACGCCGGCGAACATTCCCAATCTGCCCAGTCCTGCCTTCGACATAAAAATTACCTGTAGGCCTCGTCGGCCAGTTCGAGAAGCTTGTTCACCACCGCTTCGCGCTGTTCCGCGCTGAAGGGCGAGATGCGCAGAGACTCGCGCATCATGAGTCCGTCGACGGCCAGGGCGACGATGGCGGCGCGCGCGAAGTCGGACGAAGTCGAGAGTTCCTGCATGTGCTCTGCCATCCGTTCGCGGATGACCTCGAGCAGCTTGAGATCGTTCGCGGCGGTCGCGAGCAGCACGGCGCTCATCGCGCGCATGCACTGGTCGCTGCCGAGGATGCCCTGCACGCACGCTTTCAATTCCTGTGCCGGACCTTCGGCAACTTTGGTGCGCGCGGAATCGATGCAGCCGTGGATCGAATCGACATAGCGATGCGAGAGCGCCACCAGCAGCGATTCCTTCGACGGGAAGTGATAGAGCAATCCGCCCTTGCTGACGCCGGCTGCGTGCGCGACGGCATCGAGGGTCAGGCGGGCGGCGCCGACTTCGGCGACGACCCGCTCGGCGGCTTCAATGACGCGTTCACGCGCCGAGCCGAGTGCGGCCTGTTCAGCGACCATCAGGGAATCCTCAAGGGGTGGGCGACGGCGGGTGGCACCGGGCCGGGCGCGGATGTTAACCGTCCAGCCGGTACAGTGACAATCAACTTTTGTATCTGAGGCGTCTGCGGGACTGACCTCAGACGACATACCTATTAATAGGAGGGTTTCCTGGTCGCCTTTCTCCGCAACCGGCAGCGCGGCAGGCAACGGCGCATTCATCGTCAATCAACAGTAGTGTTGACCACGCGCAACGGCGCACTCGATACTCCGGCGCGCAGCGACATCCCGGGCAACCCGCGATTCGCGTTTGCGGAGTTTCAATGAATTTCCAGATTTCCGAAGACCAGCAGATGCTGCGCGATACGTTCGCGCGCTTCCTCGACGAGAACAGCAGCATGTCGCGCGTCCGGGCCGCCCAGGCCACCGGCTTCGATCGCGAACTGTGGCGCGGGCTCGCCGAACTCGGTGCGTTCTCGCTGCGAGTGCCGGAGAGTGCCGGCGGCGTAGGTCTCGGCCTGCTCGATGCCGCGGTGCTGATGGAAGAAGTCGGCCGCACGCTGGCGTCGGGTCCGCTGGCCGAAGCGCTGGTCGCGGCGCGGTTGCTGGCACAGATCGAGACGCCCGAAACCAGCAAGCTGCTCGAACAGGTCATCGCCGGCGAAGCCGTCGTGACGATCGCGTTCAACGACATCGCCCGCGAGCCCGTGCAGTGGATCGCCGGCGGTGCCGTGGCGGACGCGGTCATCGCCCGCGATGGCGAGCAGATCGTTCTGGTCGGGGTTTCCGGCAAGCAGCGCCGGGGCGAGCCCAATCTCGGCTTCACGCCGCTGGCCGAACTGCACCTTGCCGATGCGCAGCGTACGGTGGTGTCGAAGAGCGATGCCGGTCGCAACGCGTTCGCGCAGGCGATCGAGGAGTGGAAGCTCCTGATCGCGGCGGCGCTGGCGGGTTTGTCGCGTGAAGCAATTCGCCTGGCGGCGGCGTATGCGTGCGAGCGTGCGGCATTCGGTCAGAAGATCGGCACGTATCAGGGCATCTCGCATCCGCTGGCGGATCTCGTCTGCGACGTCGACGGCGGCAAGTACCTGACGTGGAAAACCATCCGCGACATCGCCGACGGCCGCGAGCAGGCCGGTGCGGAGATCTCGCTGACGACGTGGTGGAGCATCGATACCGCGGGACGCGCCGTCGCGCAGGCACTGCACACCTTCGGCGGCTATGGCCTGACGACCGAATACGACATCCATCTCTACAACCTGCGCGCCAAGGCGTGGCCGCTGGTGATCGGCGATCCGTCGCGCATCCTCGAGGAAGCCGGACGGCGTCTGTACGCGGGCGAAGTCGCGGCGCTGCCGGATGCCGGCGCGGTCGGCATCGACTTCGATCTCGGCGAGGAAGCGCATGCGCTCGCGAAGGAAGTGCACGCCTTCTTCGAGAAGACCCTGACGCCGGAGCTGCGCGCCAAGGCTCACTATTCCTTCGACGGTCACGATGTCGGCGTGCATCGCAAGCTTGCCGAAGCCGGACTGCTGTTCCCTGCATGGCCGAAGGAATATGGCGGTCGCGCGGCGCCGCCGTATGCGATGAATGCCCTGCATCAGGCATGGGAAGAGGTGGGCTGGAGCAGTCATGCCATCAGCACCACCGGGCTGGTCGGCGCCATGATCCGTCTGTTCGGCAGCGAGGAGCTGAAGCGCGAAGTGCTGACCAAGATCATCGCCGGCGAAGTCGTCTGCAGCCTCGGCTATTCCGAGCCCAGCTGCGGTTCCGACGTGTTCGCAGCCCAGACGCGCGCGACGCGCGACGGCGACGAGTGGCGCATCGACGGCTCGAAGATGTTCACCAGCGGCGCGGACATCGCCGACTACGTGCTCATGCTGACGCGCACCAACACGGAGGTACCGAAGCACAAGGGCCTCACCATGTTCGTGGTGCCGCTCAAATCGCCCGGTGTTTCGATACAACCGGTGTTCACGTTCCAGGACGAGCGCACCAACATCACCTACTACGACGGCGTGAAGGTCAAGGACAGCTACCGGCTCGGCCCGGTCGACGGCGGCGTGAAAGTGATGGCCGGCGCACTCGAGATGGAACACGGCGGCGGATTCTCCAAGAGCCAGCGTCACATGGTGCACGCGGCGGAGGATCTGTGCCGGCAGATCCAGTATCGCGGCAAGGCCCTGATCGACGATCCGGTCGCGCAGGTGCGCCTCGCGCGCGCCACGGTGCACACGCTGCTGTCCGAAGTGATCGCCTACCGCGCGGTGTGGTGGGCCGTGCAGAAGCAGCAGAACATGGCCTACGGACCGATGGCCAAACTGTTTTCTTCGGAGAAGTTCCTGAAGGATTCGGCGGACCTGCTGGATCTCACCGCGCCTCATTCGCTGTCGAAGCGCAACGGCCCGGCGGGCTTCCTGAACCAGTGCTATCGCCACGCGCAGGGCACGACCATCTACGGCGGCACGAGCGAAGTGCATCGCAGCCAGATCGCCGAGCGCAATCTCGGTCTGCCGCGCACCCGCGCCTGAAGGAGTTCGACGTGACTGACGCTCCGCATCTGCTGGTTCAGGAAGACGGCGGCATTCTCATCGCGACGCTGAATCGCCCGGACAAGCTCAACGCGATCAGCGCCGACATGATGGGCCTGTTCGAGGCGGCGCTGCATCGCTTCCGCGATACGCCGGAACTCAAGGTCATGCTGATTCGCGCGACGGGGCGATACTTCTGCGCGGGCGCCGACCTGCGCGGCGGCGATCAGGGGCCGTCGAAAACGGCGTCGCAGATTCGCGAGAAGCATCGTCTGCGGCTGCACGGCATGCATCGCATCTACGACGAGATGGAGGCGATCGAAAAGCCCATCGTCGTGGCGCATCAGGCCGCGTGCGTCGGCGGCGGCCTCGAACTGTCGCTGTCCTGCGATTTCCGTCTCGCTGCGAAGAGTGCGAGCTATGCGTTTCCGGAAGGCAGGTTCGGCGTGCTGCCGGCATCGAACGGCGTGAGCCGGCTGGCGCGCCTCATCGGCACGCACTGGACGCGCTATCTCATCATGGCGAACCTGCCCGCGAGCGCCGACAAGGCGCTGATCATGGGGCTGGTGCATGACGTCTTCCCCGACGAAACGTTCGAGGACGACGTGATGACATTCTGCCGCCACCTGGCGCAGCAGAACGGCGAGCAGATGGGCGCCGCGAAGCTCGCCATCGAACTCGCGCACGACGTCGGTCTCGCGCAGGCGCGCAACGTCGAGCGCCTGGCCAACAGCGCACTGATGCTGAATCCGGAATATCTCGCCGGCATCGAGCGCTACATCCAGGGCATCGGCGGCAAGGGCAAGGACAAAGGCTAGCGGACTGTAACCGTCGAATCGGTAGCGGCGCTTCGGCTCCCTCCTCCGCGTAGCGGGGGAGGGTTGGGGTGGGGGCCTACATCGACGCCACGGAGATCCCATCCACTCACACTGCCGCCGCGGACGAATGTGTCGGAGCTGCTGATCCGGCCGACGTCGGATACCAAGGGCATGTAGTCGCAGGCTACCCGTGAGTCGTCTGCTGCTGACCCAGCTTCATGGCGGGATCGTAGTCGCTGCTCGCGATATCCCGGAACGCCAGCATCTGCGGCAGTTTGGCCGAGGCGCCGTCGTAGAAGCCGCTTTCCGGGACGAAGTCCTTCGGATTGCGGAAGGTACCGAACAGGATGTCGAAGAGCGGCAGATCGGAATAGTTGTAGTGATGGATGCCGCGGCCGTGATGGACGCTGTGACTCTCGGGCCGCTGCAGGAAATACCCCAGCCATTGCGGCGTGCGGATGTTGGTGTGCTGGAAAATGGCCAGGAACATCGTCGCGTACAGGAAGTAGGTCACTGCCTGCGCGCTCAATCCCACGACGACGGTCAGGCTGAGGCTGCTCAGGAAGGTGAAGCCGACGATGTCCAGCGGGCTGAAGTAGAAGGCGCCGAAGCTGTCCACCCGTTCCGCGCTGTGGTGCATCTGGTGGAAGGAGCGCCATAGCCAATGGCTCCGGTGCATCGCCCGATGCCAGACATAGACCAGCAGTTCGAACACCAGTACGCCGATGCCCGCCCCGGCGAAAGGGTGGAGGCCTTCCAGGTTGAAGAGCTGGTACTGCGAGAGCGAGTCGCTCCACAGCAGCGGCAGGTAGGAGGAAAGGAAGAAGTAGAGCGTGAACACCGCCAGGGCCCTCGGAATCCAGCCCTTGACCCTGGGCAGACGGCGCGCCGGAAACAGCGCCTCCAGCAGTATCAGTGCACCATAGAGTGCAAGTGCGGTCAGCGAAACGGGGTCCAGCAGGATCTGCAGCGGCGTAGGCATGGGACTCTCCCTTCTTGTGGTGTCAACGGTCCCACGTTGGCCTCGCTGCACGGTCCCTGCATGAGGGACAGATCATTTTTCGGTAATTTCTCGATAACGGTTCCCTTTGGCGGGTTCATGCCGAACGTTGCCCGCGCTGCCGGC
>NZ_DAINNK010000054.1:0-2335 GCF_036735925.1 Povalibacter sp. | reverse complement strand
CTGACGATACTGAACAAAGGCTATGACGTTGCCGTCGACATCACGCACATGGAAATCGATGCCGCCCCACGCCTGTCTGACGAGCCGCTGAGCAAATTCCACGCCGCGCCGTTCGTACTCTTCAAAGAGCATCTTCACGTTCCGGACCTCTATGGTCGCCAGGATCAGCGATCCCTCGAGCGCAGCCAATGCGGCGAAGTTCGGTTCGTGCACGAACCGCAGATGAAGGCGCGAACGATCGCGTGAAACGGAGCCGTAGAAGGGCGGATGCCCGTGGAGAAAGTCGACCTGGAAGGCGAGCTTGTCCGCATAGAAGGCGGCGGCCTTCCTGACGTCCCTGACGAACAGAATCGGCACAGTGCCCAGGAGGGTTGGCTCGCCTTCGATCGGTGCCGCCGTCGGCTTGACGTCGATGGTTGATGCCCGGAGCGCCGCCCAATTCCTGAAGCCGGCTTCCACCGCCACGATTTCCTGTGCGATGGTCAGCGGCAACGGCGTATTCAGCGCTTCAATGTCAGTGAGATGGCGATAGCGATCGAGCAGCCGAAATTTTTCGCCGATCGAGAAGTTGCGTTCGCGATGCCAGCGAACCAGTTGCTTTGCCTGCTTCCGGAAAGTATCGAGGGTGGGCATGGGTGCTCTCCTGCTGAAATTTCAGCGGGCGGGCAAAGCCCTTTCGGCAACTACGCCGATGCACCCCGTAGAGCGGGCGAAGAAAAACATGCGTCGCAAAACTTGTCAATTGATGTGCTGGAGAAGGTCTGCTCAGTCGCAGTGGAAGTAAAAGCGGTTGCCGTCGACGTCCTCGACAGTGAACTGGCGCAAACCCCATGGCTTCTTCTCCAGGGGTTCGACAATGCGCGCACCCATCGAGCGCAGCTCGTTGTAGGTGGCAATTCCGGGACCGGCAGGCCAAATGACGTTGCTGGTTCGTTCTGGTTCATGACGTCCGCTCCTGCATGAGACAGAGGCTCAGTGCAACGCCAGTGAGGCTATTCCTTGACGACGAGCACGCCCGCCAGCGCACCGATGAACAGGCCAGCCAACGCAGCCGGCCAGATGTTTCCAGTTGCGAAAAGTCCGGCAGCTGCGCCGCACATGAAGCCAGCCAGCGCCCAAGCGCCTCGCTTCTGATGTTTCCTGCGCTGCTTCTGTCGTTCGACCCATTGCTCTAGCGCCCTGCGCTGGTCATCGATGCGGGGCGCAAGTAGCGCGTCGCCTGCTGCTTCTGCCTGTTGCCGGTCCATTGCTTCTTCCTTCTTCTGGTCGTTCGATTTCGTCCTGCCACGAGCCACAATCTACTGGCAGCGTCAGCATGACTTCGTGTTGAGATAGGCGTACTCACCGACAAAAAAGACATCGATGATCGGTGAGTAATTTACCAAGTCCTCCACGCTGAATCCTTGTTCGCGATACCAGCGAGTCTCGGGTGCGCTCATTATCCGCTTCCTTTCCGCCCGATCCGTCACTTCGACAGCTTTCGCAGTCAGGCGGCATAGCACGGATTCCTTCAAGCAGAACTCGAAATGCGGATTGGCCTTCAGGTTCGCCAACCAACTGCGACTCTTTCGCGGACCCAGCGAGCCGTCGGCAGACGGCGTGCCGCAAATGACGATACGGCCGTCGATATTCGTAAACCAGATTTCCGTTACACGATGCAATCCCGTTCTGGCGCCGATGGTAACGATGTCGATGAGCCGGTCCGTTCTCAGCGCTTCTCTCAAGTCCACGCCTTCGACTCCATATTCTTCTGAGGCGTAACGCCGTCGCTGTCGCGCGAGCAACGTCGCTTCGCAGTTGCGAGTCGGAGTCGCCGCTCGTCAGCAGGCACGCTGGCTGGCGCCGAAGACGTTGCCTTCTGGATCGTGGCCCAGAAAGAAGTTGGCATTTCGGTCTGCCCATTCGGGTGGGACATCATCGACCTGTCCACCCAGTAGCCGTGCCGCCCGCCGACTGTCTTCGATGCTTTGAACGGGAAAGTCCAATCTGATGGCGCCCCGGATGCGGCGCTCCGGCGGCTGTTGTGCTGTCACCTCGTCCGCGGTGTGCTCTGGAATCTGGTGGACGATGAGATGGAAACCATGCCCATCCAAGACCCAGTGGTGTTCGTCGCTGGCGCTGCAAGCCAGCCCGAGCGCCTGAGAATAGAATGCAGCAACTCTTTTCAGATCTTTCGCAAACAGAACTGCGCTTACGTTCGAAGATTCCATGTCGCTCTCCTCGTCATGCCTGCCAACGTCCACGTTGCGCCACGAGCAAGAGCAATGGCGATCTGCTCTGCCTGTGGGGCCGGCTTTAGCCGGCCTGAAAACAGTCAGGCTAAAGCCTGACCTAC
>NZ_DAINNK010000053.1:27357-37123 GCF_036735925.1 Povalibacter sp. | reverse complement strand
TCTCCGTGAACTCCGTGTGAAACCTCCGGCTCCGAAAAAAGAAAACCCCGCGGCACTTGCGCACCGCGGGGTTCGTTCAGCGATTGATGCTGAAGCTGGCGATTACCAGCGGCCACCGCCGCCGCCACCACCGCGGGGACCACGGCCGCCACCGCCGCCGCCGCCCTGACGCTCCTGCGCTTCGTTGATGCGCAGCGGACGGCCGCCCATGTCCTTGCCGTTCAAGGACTGGATGGCGCGCTGTGCTTCGGCGCTCGACATTTCAACGAAGCCGAAGCCGCGCGGACGGCCGGTTTCGCGATCGTTGATCAGCGCCACGGACTGCACGGCGCCGTGTGCTTCGAACAGAGCGCGCACGTCCTGTTCTGTTGCAGTGAAAGGCAGATTGCCAACGTAGATTTTCGTCATAAAAGACAAGCTCTCTCTGAAAAAAGCCTCGAGCGCGACCGTCGATCTGGACGAGCGAACACTGCGAGGCCTGGTTACAAACGGGCTCCTCCCCCTGCATGCGTGTGTCCTCACTGCACGCCGGATTGGTCCCAGGCCTAACGTTCGCGGTCTCGTCGGATTTTTCAGAAGTTGGCCGAAACAATGGGTCATCAATGACCCGGCTGGCCAAGCCAGAGAAAAAAGCAGGCAAAGGCAACGAACGGCGCGAAATCTACGCCAAAGGCAGAATCAAGGCAATTGGGTGCGGACCGTCGAATTCGTGGGATACCAACGTGTTACCGCAGGTTTCGCGCACCGCGTCCGCTGCCCGTTGTCACGCCAACCGGCTGCTCTGCATTGCAGCTTTTCAGCGGGCCGGCGCACCAGCACCGAGCACCGCCACCAGGTCGGCCAGCGAGGTGACCGAATGGGTCGCCGGTTCGATGCCCTCGGGCCAGGCGGCGCCGGCACGATTCATCCACGCCGTGGACATGCCAACGGCACGGGCGCCCTCGACGTCCAGGTGGGGATCGTCGCCGACGTACATGACCTCCCCGGCCGCCAGGCCCGTGCCCTCCAGCACCTTCAGGAAGACGGCCGGCGCAGGCTTCAGGGCACCCACCTGGCGGGCCGAGACACTGCGCTCGAACAGGTGCGACAGCCCGATCCGCCCCAGGTCGGCATTGCCATTGCTGGCCGTGAACAGGCGGTATCGTCCGCGCAACACCTCCAGCGCCGGGCGCACGTCTGCATACAACTCGACCTGGTTACGCGCCGCGATGAAGGCTTCGAAGGCCTCGTCCGCCATGGCTTGCGCATACCCGCAGGCCTGCGCCAGTTCGCGCAGCGCCTGCATGCGCAGGAACGTGAAGTCGTGGGCCATGTGCGGAAAGTCGAGCGAGACCCGCGCCCGCGCATCCCGCATCGCTTCGATGGTCATCGCCTCGACGGCTCGCGGATACCGCTCGCCCAGGAAGTCGTACATCGCGCGCTCGGCCTTGCGGATGACCGGCCACACTTCCCAGAGCGTGTCGTCGAGATCGAAGCAGAGGGCACGCAGTGAGGTCATGAGAGGAACGCGAGACAAGAGAGAATGGCCGCAAAAAAGCGCAGAACACACAAATAAACCAGATCGGATTGGATCTCATGATTCAGACCCATTTCCGAAACTTCTTTCATTTGTGAGCTTTGCGCCTTTTTGCGGCCATTCTCTCTATCTCCGTCCTAACCTCGCACTGCCGCGAGGCCGCGTTCGATATCGGTCTTCAGATCGCCGAGATCTTCAAGACCGACGGAGATGCGCAGCAGCCCTTCGCTGATGCCGGCGCGTTCGCGTTCGGCGGGCGTGATGCGGGCGTGGGTCGTGCTCGCGGGATGGGTGATGGTGGACTTGGTGTCGCCGAGGTTCGCGGTGATGGACAGCAGGCGCGTGGCGTCGATGAAGGCCCAGGCGCCTTCGCGGGCGCGTTCGACTTCGAAGGCGATGATGCCGCCGAAACCGGACTGCTGGCGTGCCGCCAGTGCGTGCTGCGGATGCGATTCGAGCCCGGCGTAGTAGACCTGGGTGATTCCGGGCTGCCGTTCCATCCAGCGTGCGAGATCGAGCGCTGCCGCGGAGTGCGCACGCATGCGCAGTTCCAGCGTCTCCAGTCCCTTGAGGAAGACCCAGGCATTGAACGGGCTCATGCTCGGACCCGCCGAGCGGATGTAGTTGAAGATGTCCGTGCCGACGAGCTGCTTGCTGCCGACCACGGCGCCGCCGACGCAGCGTCCCTGTCCGTCGAGGAACTTGGTGGCCGAGTGGATGATGAGATCGGCGCCGAACTCGAAGGGCTTCTGCAATGCCGGCGTGCAGAAGCAGTTGTCGACGATCAGGTACGCATCATTGGCGTGGGCGATGTCGGCGATGGCGCGGATGTCGGCGATCACCGCGAGCGGGTTCGAGGGCGTTTCCAGGAACAGCAGCTTCGTGTTGTCCTGCATCGCATTGCGCCACGCATTGTTGTCGTCGGGCTTCACGTACGTGACCTCGACGCCGAACTTCACCAGGTAGCGATTGATGAGACCGATGGTCGAACCGAACACGCTGTCGGAACAGAGGATGTGATCGCCGGACTTCAGCAGCGCCATGAACGTCGCCAGGATGGCCGCCATGCCCGACGCCGTTCCGACGCACGATTCTCCTCCCTCCATCGCCGCGAGCCGTTCTTCGAAACAGCGCACGGTGGGATTGGTGAAGCGCGAATAGATGTTGCCCTTCTCGGTCTCGTTGAAACGCGCCGCCGCTTCCGCAGCGCTGCGGAAAACGTAGCTGGACGTCGCGAAGATGGGTTCGGCGTGTTCGCCTTCGTGCGTGCGGACCTGGCCGGCGCGGACGGCGAGCGTGGACAACTGGTAGTCGGACATGCGCGGAAACATCGGCTGCTGAACGGGGCGCACAGTGTAAAGAAAAAGCCCCGCGCGGCACCCGGTTTTTACCTTTTGCCGCGGGCGCGGCCCTGCGTGATACTCGCCGCCCCTGTCTTTCCGGGACCTTGCCATGCTGACTCTCGTCATCGGCGACAAGCAACTGTCGAGCTGGTCGCTGCGTCCGTGGATCCTGCTCAGGCATCTCGATCTGCCGTTCCGCGAAGTCCCGCTCAAGCTGGATACGCCGGCGTTCGGGCCGGCCGTACGCCGGTACTCCGCGGCGGGTCGCGTGCCCGTGCTCGTCGATGGCGATCTGCCTGTCTGGGATTCGCTCGCCATCATCGAATACGTGCACGAAAAATCCGGCGGGCGCGCCTGGCCTGCCGATGCGACGCGGCGCGCGCACGCGCGTTCGATCAGCGCCGAAATGCATTCCGGTTTCTCCGCGCTGCGCGGACACTGGCCGATGAAAGCGGCCAGCACGCTCGACGTACCGATGCCGCCGGCCGGACAGCAGGACGTCGCGCGAATCGATGAGCTGTGGCAGGACTGTCGCGCCCGATACGCCGGCACCGGTCCGTGGCTCTTCGGCGACTACTCGGCAGCGGATGCGATGTACGCGCCCGTCGTCCTGAGGTTCCATACGTACGGCGCGAAGTTGTCCGACGCCGCGGCCGCCTACGTGCGGCACGTCCTCGCCGACGCGCCGCTGCGGGAATGGATTGCCGGTGCACGCGCCGAACTCGGCCAGTGACCCGTCGGGTCCTCGGACTGCCGACAGTTCGCCACCCGTAGAACGCGCAACGGACAAGCACGGCACCGCTGGCTAGAATCGACCCGCACTCATCACGGGATCGTGAACCGACCATGCGTTGGGCTTCCGTCATCGACACCGACGCGCTGCTGTCTTCCGCCGTTACGCATTCCGCCGCGAAGCTCTTCAAGGGGCTGGGCAATCGCGAGCCGGATCTGCTGACTGTGTTCGTCAGCGCGCATCACGCCGCACGGTTCGAGGAACTGTCGTACCTGCTGCTGCGGGAATTCGAAGGCAGCTATCTGTTCGGCTGCTGCGCCGCCGGCGTGATCGGCGGCGGTCGCGAGATCGAGGATCGTCCCTGCCTGTCGCTGACCGGCGCGTCCCTGCCCGGCGTGAGAATGAAAGGCGTGCACCTGGACGCGGCGCAGGTGCCGCCGGTGTATGCCGAACCGCGCGTGTGGGAAGACGCCATGCATCTGACGGCGAGCCAGCAGCCGTCGTTCCTGATCCTCGCCGACCCCTTCAGCTTCGAAACCGAAACCTTCGTGAAGGGGCTCGATCGCGTCTACCCGAGTTCGCCGAAGGTGGGCGGGCTCGCGAGCGGCGCGCGCCAGGTCGGCGGCAGCGCGCTGTATCTCGGCAACGAGATGCATCGCTCGGGCGTCATCGCGCTCGCACTCACGGGCAACGTGCAGATCGATCCGGTGGTGGCGCAAGGCTGTCGCCCGATCGGCGATCCCATGTTCGTCACGCTGTCGCATGAGAACCTGATCCGCGAACTCGACGGACGCCCGCCGCGCGACGCCCTGGCGATGCTGTTCGAACAGCTTCCGCCCTTCGATCGCGACCTGCTGACCGATTCGCTGTTCCTCGGACTTGCGATGCGTCCGGACGCCAGCCAGTACGTGCCCGGCGACTTCCTCATCCGCAACATCCTGGGAATGGACCCGCAAAGCGGCGCACTGTGGGTGAACGCGCAGGTGCCCACCAACAGCGTGGTGCAGTTCCACCTGCGCGATGCCGCGACCTCCGCCCACGATCTGGAACGGGCATTGACGCACTACCGCACGTCCACGCTCTCCGGCCCGTCGAGCGGCGCGCTGCTGTTCTCATGCGCCGGCCGCGGCTACGGTCTCTATGGTCAGGCCGATCACGACAGCAATGCCTTCCGCCGCCTCGTCGCCGACGTGCCCATCGGCGGGTTCTTCGGCAATGGCGAAATCGGCCCGGTGCAGAACGCCACTTATCTGCACGGGTATACCAGTGCCTTCGCGGTGTTCAGCGAGAGGAAGTAGGAGGGTTCACACGGAGTTCACGGAGGCCACGGAGGTCGGAATAAGAAATTTCCACGGGGGGAAGAAGGGGAACACGGGGAACACGGGGAGCACGGGGATAAGAAATTTTCTGTTCCGAACCCCGTGTTCCCCGTGTTCCCCTTCTTCCCCCGTGGAAACTTCTTCTCTTCTCCGTGTGAAACCCTCCGATTCCTTCAGATCACCCCGAACGCCAGCATCGACTGTGCCACGCGCTGGAATGCGACGATGTTCGCGCCGATGACGTAGTTGTGGGGCGTGCCGTATTCGGCCGCGGTTTCGAAGCAGTTGCGATGGATGTTCTGCATGATCTCGTGCAGGCGCCGCTCGGTGAACTCGAACGTCCAGGCATCGCGGCTCGCGTTCTGCTGCATCTCCAGCGCCGAGGTCGCGACGCCGCCGGCATTCGCGGCCTTGCCGGGGCCGTAGGCGACGTTCGCGGCGAGAAACGCGCGCACGCCGGCGGGCGTGTGGGCATGTTCGCGCCTTCGCCGACCGCGATGCAGCCGTTGGCGATCAGCGTACGTGCTGCGCGCTCGTCGAGTTCGTTCTGGGTGGCACAGGGCAGTGCGATCTCGCAGGGAATGTCCCAGAGGCTGCCGCGGTCCAGATACTGCGCGTGGCCGCGGTGCTTCGCGTATTCGCTGATCCGGCAGCGCTGCGATTCCTTCAGCATCTTCAGCAACGCGAGATCGATGCCCTGCGCGTCGTGGATCACGCCGTTCGAGTCGGAGCAGGCCACCACTTTCGCGCCGAGCTGCAGGAGCTTTTCGATCGCGTAAATCGCGACGTTGCCCGATCCGGAGACGACGCAGGTCCTGCCCTCGATGCCCTGACCGCGCGCCTTGAGCATCTCGTCGACGAAGTACACGGTGCCGTAGCCCGTGGCTTCGCGTCGCACCAGCGCGCCGCCCCACTGCGGGCTCTTGCCCGTGAACACGCCGGATTCGTAGCGGTTGGTGATGCGCTTGTACTGGCCGAAGAGATAGCCGATCTCGCGCGCGCCGACGCCGATGTCGCCGGCCGGGACGTCGGTGTATTCGCCGATGTGCTGGTACAGCGCCGTCATGAAGCTCTGGCAGAAGCGCATGACTTCGCCGTCGGAGCGGCCCTTCGGATCGAAGTCCGAACCGCCCTTGGCGCCGCCGATCGGCAGTCCGGTCAGTGCGTTCTTGAAGATCTGTTCGAAGCCGAGGAACTTGATGATTCCCAGGTACACGGACGGATGAAACCGCAGCCCGCCCTTGTAAGGACCCAGCGCGCTGTTGAATCCGACGCGAAAGCCGCGCGCGATCTGCACCTCGCCGCGATCGTCCTGCCAGGGAACGCGAAAGATGAGCTGGCGCTCGGGTTCGCAGATGCGCTCGATGATCTTGTGTTCGGCATACTCGGGATGCTTCTCGAGCACCGGTCCCAGCGTTTCCAGCACTTCGCGGACGGCCTGGTGAAATTCCATCTCGCCGGGATTGCGCTGGATGACCTGTCGGTAGATGTGTTCGATGCGTTCGGCGGTCGTCACGATAGCTTTGGCCCCTGGACTGGAAAAGAAGACAGCGGCGGCGCAGCCGCCTCGGCGGGCGCGGACCATATCAAACCCGGCCGCGGACCGGGATACGGGGTGACTCGGGTTTTTCCTTAAGCGGCATGCCAGTCCCGGCTTCCCGCGTCGCGCTGCCCTGTGACATCCTTCCGGCCTCGTTTTTCCGGGAGTCTCTGCATGATCCGTCTGCGCACCGCCGGCGCCCTGCTCGCCACGCTGCTGATCGTTCCTGCCGTACACGCGCAGGCCAAGCGTCCCTTCTCGATCGACGATCTGGTCCGGCTGAATCGCGTGTCCGATCCGGCGCTGTCGCCCGACGGCAGGACCGTCGTCTTCACGGTGCGCGAGACCGACATCGGCGCCAATCGAGGGCGCACCGATCTGTGGTCGCTCGACGTCGTCGCCAAGGGTGCGCAGCCGCGGCGGATCACCTCGCATCCCGAGAACGACGGCAGTGCACAGTGGTCGGCCGATGGCCGCGGCATCTACTTCCTGTCGAGCCGCAGCGGTTCGAGCCAGGTGTGGCGGCTCGACAGCGCCGGCGGCGAAGCCGTGCAGGTGACGCGACTGCCGCTGGACGTCGGCACGTTCAAGCTGTCGCCGAACGGCGCGAAGCTGGCGGTGTCGCTCGATGTGTTCGCCGATTGCGCCGATCTCGCGTGCACGGTCACACGGCTCGACGAGAAATCGAAATCCAAAGCCGTCGGCATGGTGCACGACCGCATCTTCATCCGGCACTGGGACACCTGGAAGGACGGACGCGTTTCGCAGCTCTTCGTGCTGACGCTGAAGAACGGCGCGGTGAAGGGCGAGCCGCTGTCGCTGTCCGGATCGCTCGATGCCGACGTTCCCTCGAAGCCGTTCGGCGATGCGAGCGAGTACACGTTCTCGCCGGACAGCACGACCGTCGTGTTCTCCGCGCGCCTCAAGGGCAAGTCGGAGCCGTGGTCGACCAACTTCGACCTCTACGAAGTCGCGGTCGACGGCGGCGAGGCGCGCAACCTCACCGCCGACAATCTCGCCTGGGATACACAGCCCGTGTTCTCGCGCGACGGCTCGCAGCTCGCGTGGCGCGCGATGGAACGGCCCGGCTTCGAGGCCGATCGCTTCCACATCGTGATCCAGGATCGCAAGAGCGGCGAGCGTCGTGCGCTGACGAAGACATGGGATCGCTCGGTCGACGCGATGCAGTTCTCGACCGACGGCAAGACGCTTTACGCGAGCGCCGACAACTTCGGCCAGCATCCGCTCTGGTCCATCGACGTAAAGACCGGCAAGCCGACGATGCTCACCGGCCCGGGCCACGTCGATTCGTTCTCGGTCGGTGAACGCGACATCGTGTTCGCGCTGGCCTCGCTCAAATCGCCTGCGGAACTCTATGCAATCAGCGTGAAGGGCGAACTGCGCGATCTGCCGCGCCTGAATGCGCAGGCGCTGAGCGAACTGCAGCTCGGCGAGCCGGAACAGTTCACGTTCATCGGCGCGAACAACGAAACCGTGTACGGCCACGTCATGAAGCCGGCCGGCTTCAATCCGCAGCGCAAGTATCCGCTCGCCTTCATCATCCACGGCGGGCCGCAGGTGTCGTTCGGCAATGCGTGGAGCTATCGCTGGAATCCTCAGACCTACGCTGGCGCGGGCTATGCAGCGGTGTTCATCGACTTCCACGGCTCACCCGGTTACGGCCAGGCCTTCACGGACTCGATCACGCAGGACTGGGGCGGCAAGCCGCTCGAAGATCTGCAGAAGGGTCTCGCCGCTGCGCTCGCGAAGTATCCGTGGATCGACGCCGACCGCGCCTGCGCGCTCGGCGCCAGCTACGGCGGCTTCATGATCAACTGGATCGCCGGCAACTGGCAGGAACCGTTCAAGTGCCTGGTGAATCACGACGGCATCTTCGATGCGCGCGGCATGGCCTACTCCACCGAAGAACTCTGGTTCGACGAATGGGAACACGGCGGCCCGTACTACGAAGTGCCGGAGAACTACGAGAAGTTCAATCCGGCGAACCTGGTCGCGAAGTGGTCGGTGCCGATGCTCGTCATCCACGGCGAACAGGATTTCCGCGTGCCGGACACGCAGGGCATCTCGACCTTCACCGCCCTGCAGCGTCGCGGCATTCCGAGTCGCCTGCTCTACTTTCCGAACGAGAATCACTGGGTGCTGAAACCCGCGAACAGCGTGCAGTGGCACCAGGAAGTGCTGAAGTGGCTCGGCGAGTGGACGGGGAAGAAGGAAGACTGAGGTCTGCGGGGGCAGCCGTCGTACTTTCGTCATCGAGCTTCCACACCTTTGGCCACTGGGCCGGCGCACGCGGGCTGATCCACTCTCGGACTCCCGCGTTCGCTGGAGATCCCCATGGCCGATCCGACGCTGCCCCTGCCGGTCGAGATTCCGTGGACACTGGCATCGACCACGCAACCGCTGAACGCGGGCGATCCCGATCAGACCGCGATCTCGCTGTTCTACTACGAGCCCGATGAAGAAACGTTCACGAGCGAGTTCCCGGATCAGCGCATCGTCTTCCTGAAATTCACCACCACGGTCTCGCCGGCCACGATTCCGCTGGCGTCGCCCGTGACGCAGCTCGGCGAAGGCGTACCGTGCTTTCACGTGCTGCTGGATCTGAAGATCCGCAAAAAATCCGGCGAGCTCGGCACGATCCGGCCCTACTTCCACGCCGCGGCGCCCATGCACCGCACGATGCTGCAGACGGGCGTCGTCGGTGCGGAAGCCTTCGAGGGCGAAGCCGATCAGCAGTCGATGGGCCGCAGCGCCAGCCAGATGAACGAAGCCAGCAGCACGCGGGCACGCACGACTTCGGCGTCGCTCGGCGGCGGCTTCGGCATCGGCGGTTTCTCGGTCGGCGGCTCGGTCAGTTCGACGACGACCTCCGTCTCCGGCTCGCGCTCGGTTTCGCAGCAGATCGATACGACACAGCGCCAGGCCTCGGAAGAGCGGCGCGAGCTCACCAGTCATCGCACCAACGTCGAGAACGTGCTGACGCTGCTGAATGCGAAGTACGTCGGCACGCCGTACCTGACGTTCTCGCTGGCGCCGCAGCCGCTGCAACTGCTGTCGATCGATCCGTCCGATCCGAATCTCTGGTACAGCCAGCTGCTGATGCGCCGCTCCTCTGGCATCGAAGGCGTGCAGGAATACACGGCCATCGTGCTGGTGCCGAAGGGCGAGGACTTCTGCGTCAACGCGCGCCTGCGCCGCGTCTGCGTACTCGACAATCCGCCCGGCCCGCTGACCTACGATGAATACTTCCAGTTCAACCAGCATCTGGGACGGCTGCTGAACTACCTGGATCGC